>JAOPWA010000486.1 GCA_025965915.1 Dactylosporangium sp.
AAGGTACTCGCGGCGGTCGGCGGTCCTCCAGCAGTTGCAAGCGCTCGTTGTCCCGGTGTACTTCAGCCAGTTCCAGGGCAAGTGCGGGGATTGGAGGCGAACGTGGCGATCATGTCGAGTTGCTGCCACCGAATGAGCCGTTCCCCATGTCGCATCGGTCAAACCCGTGGCAGGGCAGCTTCTGTAAGTCCTCCAGGCGGGCGTGGGGGTGTGGGGTGCCTCTGTGTTTGTCAAGCCGCCTGGTTGCCGGTGGTCGTAGGCTGGTTGTCGGCGGGTCTGGGAAGTGACTTGTCCGGGGAGCTGGCTGTCGGGGTTGGGTCAGTCGCGCTGGATTGCAGAGTCGCCCCCGAGTGTCCTCCCGGGCCTGTTGTTTGGTCTTGCTGTCGTTGGCGGCGGTACTCGTCTTTGATCATGATGCGCCAGAGGTGTTCGGCGAGTTTGCGTTTCAAGCAGCGCAGGGCCTCGTTGCGGGTCTTGCCCTCGGCGATCTTGCGTTCGTGTAGGCACGGCCGGCGCTGGTGCGCATCCGGACCTGGGTGACCGCGGCGATGTGCAAGGCCGCGTTGAGTTGCCGGTCGCCGCCGCGCGACAGCCGGTGGCGGGCCCGTTCGGCGCTGGCGACTTCGATGGGTGCGTTGCCGGTATAGGCGGCGAACTGCGATCCGCTGGCGAACCGGGATGGGCGGCCGGTGCGGCCCAGGACCCCGGGCGGCCAGCACCGGACCGATGCCGTCGACGGTGGTGAGTCGGCTGCCGGTGGCAGCGACGACCTCGGCCATCCGGGCGGTGTTGTCGGTGATCCGGGCATCAACGGCGCGTACGTCGGCGACCAGGTCACGGGCGAGTTGCTTGCGGGTCTGCTCGGCGGTACCGGCGGGACGGACAGCACGCAACAGCGTGGCGGCCTGGTCGGCGGTCAGCTGGGTCGGGGCGCCGCCGGGCAGCAGGTCCCGCAGGAGGGCGTGTAGCTGGTTAACCAGCCGGACCCACTGCTGGGCCAGGTTGACCCGCCGCTCGTCCAACAACGCCAGCACCGCCGTGACGTCCTGCAGCTCACGGCGCACCGTGCCGACCCAGCGCTCGGCGTACGCGTTTGCTCTGGCGTCCGTATCGGTGTCTTGAGGACTTCGACGTCTGCGGCGGCGAAGACCTCGTCGCACACGGCGGTGAACTTCGCATCGCGATCCCGGACCAGGAACCGGAACGAATCGGCTCGCTCGCCGAGTTCCATCAGCAGGTTGCGGGCCTGCTGGGCTACCACTCCCCCACCGGATACGCGGTAACGCCAAGCACATGCACCCGCCGGCTGCCCACCTCGATCGAGAACAGCACATACAGCCGGCGCAGCGACACCGTGTCGACGCTGAAGAAGTCAACCGCCAGTACGCCCCGCTTGCACCGACGCGGTAGCCCAGCCGCCGCAGCTCGCCATGAATTCTGCGGTAGCCCCAGGTCGAGTTCTCCCGGGCCAGCAACACCACCCACCGCATCAACCGCGAGAACACCAGGTAGACCAGTCGCAGCGCCACCCACCGATCATCCCGGCAGGTACCGGCCCACGAAACCCCAGCTCAGCTGCGACGGACGACCTTCTGGCACCCACAGGTCTCCGGGGCCGGCCAGGCGGCGCGATCGGTTCATCTTGCCGGACCTGGCCAGCGGGCGCTGCCCATGGTCACGTGCGCGCAGTAGCGGTATGCAGTTGGTCTAGACACTCTCGGGCGAGTCGAGGTAGGTCTCGTCTTTCTGGTTCGTCGACCCAGCGCGCGAAGGCGACCTTGAAGGCTGCGGTTCCGGCTTCGGCGGTCAGGCTTGCGGTTGGCTCCTCGACACCGCGCTGGCGCAACGCCTGGGCCATCGCGGACGCGAGTGATGCGAGCTTGAGCAGCTCGCGCTCTTGGAGTTCCGGGTTTGCGGCAATCACGGTCTGGCGCTGGTGGGCGAGTTCGCGCCGTTCTTCGATGAGAGCGCCGGCAGCTTCGAGGGCTGCGGTCACTGCGTCGATCGGCGTCGCGGAGTCAGGCGCGTTGGCGATCGTTTCCACGCAGGCCTCGTGCAGCGCGGTCTCGCCCCAGAACAGGACCTCGCGTTTGTCAGCGAAGTGCCGGAAGAACGTTCGCTCCGTGAGCCCGGCCCGCTCAGCGATGTCGGCCACAGTGGTCTGTTCGAAGCCGCGCTCGGTGTAGAGCTCCAGCGCCGCCTGCTCCAGCCGGCCGCGCGCGTTTGGCGCCCATCGACTCATGCCCCCGATCATATGTGATGACAGCTGCTGACATCGCCTGCTACGGTGATGACAGTAACTGACATCGGCTGTCCCAACACAAGCACTGCGGCGAGGACAGTCGACTACGTGGAGGTATTCTCATGCGCGTTTTCGTCACGGGCGCATCCGGATTCATCGGCTCCGCCGTCGTCGCTGAACTTCTCGATGCAGGCCACCAAGTCGTCGGACTTGCACGCTCCGATGCCTCGGCCGAGGCGCTGGCCGCCGCCGGCGCCGAGGTGCAGCGCGGCGCTCTCGACGATCTCGACAGCCTGCGCGCGGGAGCCGCGGCTGCAGACGGGGTCATCCACCTCGCATTCATCCACGACTTTTCGCAGTACGACGCCGCAGCACGCACCGACGTGCGCGCCATCGAAACGATCGGCGCCGTGCTCGAAAGCTCGAACCGACCCTTCGTCATCGCTTCCGGCACCCTCGGACTCGCGGTCGGCCACGTCGGTACGGAGCAGGACAGGCCCGACCCCGGGTCGGCCGCTGCGGGCCCTCGCGTGGCCGGCGCGCACGCGGCGCTTTCCTTCGCCGCACGCGGCGTCCGCTCGTCGGTCGTACGGCTCGCCCCGACCGTTCACGGCCAGGGAGACCACGGCTTCGCCGCGCGTCTGGTGGACATCGCCCGCGACAAGGGCGTCTCCGGCTTCATTGGAGACGGGACCAACCGGTGGCCCGCCGTCCACCGGCTCGACGCCGCACACCTGTTCTGCCTCGCGCTCGAGCAAGCCCCGGCTGGATCGATGCTGCACGGAGTTGCCGAAGAAGGCATACCGATCCGCGACATCGCCGACGTGATCGGCCGCCACCTGAGCCTTCCGGTCGTCTCCGTTCCGCGGGACGAGGCAGGCGCGCACTTCGGCTGGCTGGCCGGCGCGCTTGGCATCGACGTTCCCGCGTCGAGCACGCTGACCCGCGAGCTGGTGGGGTGGCAGCCGACCCGTCCCGGCCTTCTCGACGACCTCGACCAGGGCCACTACTTCGAGGGGAAGGTCGCGTGACACCGCAGGCGAATCCCGGGGAACCGGCCGGCACGTCGACGACCCCGGCTTCAGCTGCGACGGCAAGAGACGCTTCGCAGATCGAGCGCGCTCTGGTCCTCAGCGGCGGCGGCCCGGTCGGACGTGCCTGGATGGCGGGTCTCGTCGCAGGTCTGATCGATGAGGGCGTGGACCTCGGCCGTGCCGAAATCATCGTCGGAACCTCCGCAGGTGCCATCGTCGGCGCCCAACTCGCCCTCGGCATGGACGTTGCCGCCCTCGTGGCCGACTCGAACCGGCAGTCCGACCCGAACATCTACTCGTCCGCCGCCGCCGGACTCGACGATCTGCTCGTCGAATTCGCCGCCGCCGCCCGTGCGGCCAACCCTGACCGGGCGCGAGCGGCAATCGGCCGCAAAGCGTTGGCGGCAGACACCATCAGCGAAGACGCCTTCGTGGGAAGGTCCGTGTACTCCGCACTAACAGGGCAGGCATGGCCGCCAGCGTTTCGCGCGACAGCGGTCAGCACCACCACCGGCCGACTCGTGGTGTGGTCCAAGGACTCCCAGGTCGACCTCGCCAAGGCAGTCACATCAAGTTCGTCCGTCCCAGGGGTCAGCCCGCCAGTGACGCTGAGCGGAGACCGCTACATGGACGGCGGCGTGCGCAGCTCGCTCAACGCAGACCTGGCCGCCGGAGCCCGCTTCGTCATCGTGGTGTCGTGCTTCTCCCTCACTCCACCCGACGGCATCGACGCGCACCTGAGGCATCTGTACAAAGATCTCGCCCGAGAGCTCGATACCATCACGGTGGCCGGCGGATCGCTCGAGATCATCGAACCAGGGCCGGAATTCCTTAACCTGAGCGGCTACGGCAGTCGTCTAATGGACACCAGCCTGGTACCCGAAGCGGTGCAGGCGGGGCGTCGGCAGGCGAGAACCGAATCAACTCGACTCGGCTCTTGGATGCAACACTGAGCCTTTTCCAACGTGATCGGCCTGGTCACGGGCGGTGACGGTAGGCGCGTCGGGTATGGCATAGACATGGGACGAGGCTCCCCGGTAAGACAGCAGTCGACCAAGATCCGATGCCCTTCCCAGGGAGCCCCTGCGTGCTGCCTTACCCGTCGGCGATCACGTTGTCCACCCGGACCATCGCCTCATCGCCGAGCATCTGCACGACGAGGTGGGCATCTCCGCGGCGCAGGTTGGTCGGATCCTGGCTGGCCTGGACCTCAAACCGCACCGGGTACGCGGCTGGTTGACCCGACCGAAAGACCCGCAGTTCTTCGTCAAGGCCACCGAGGTATGCGACCTCCACCTGAACAGACCTGCCGGCTCGGTCGTGTTGAGCGTGGATGAGAAGACCGCGATCGCCGCCCGTAGCCGCAAACACTCTGGCCGGCCAGCCCGCCCCGGACACGTGGCCCGCCGCGCGCTCGAGTACGTCCGCCACGGCACCGTCTCGATCGTGGCCGCTCTCGACGTCCACACCGGGCAGGTCCTCACCGAACCGATCGCCCGCAACAACTCGGCGACCTTCATCGAATTCCTGACCATGATCGAACAGCGCATCACCCCGACCCTGACCATCCATCTCGTGCTCGACAACGGCGCGTCACACACGTCCAAAGCCACCAGGCAGTGGCTGGCGGCCCACCCCCGGTTCCACGTGCACTACGCACCCAAACACGCGTCATGGGTCAACCAGGTGGAACTGTTCTTCTCGATCCTGACCCGGTGGCTGCTACGCCGCGGTGACTTCGCCTCCCGCAACGACCTCACCGACAAGATCGAGCACTTCGTCACCGTCTACAACCGCACCGTCAAACCCTTCCGCTGGACATACGACCGCAGCCCACTCAAAGCCGCATGACCCCGAAGGATCAACGCGGCGCTGCACTAGCGCCAAGATTCCCGACACCCGGTACGCCAGCTCTCACCAGGGCGGAGGGGGTTTTCGGCAGGGGCAGGGTTGCCCGGCCGTCGTGTGCCCGCGCTGGTCATCCGGCCACCATCTGTTCGACGGTGGTCAGGGGAACTGCGTGGAAGCCGTTGGGGGCTGCGCGGGCGTAGGAGTTGCTGCCTGGGATTTCCGTGAGCTGGCCATGGTAAGGCTGGGTGGGCAGACCGGCGGTGTCCCAGCAGCCGGCGGAGCTGAAGATCACTTGGCCGTTGACAACCGGGGCGATGCGTAGGACGGGGCCCACGGCGGTGCCTGTCTGCCCTGCTGGCCAGGCGATGGCGAACAGGCGGCCGTCGGTGGCCCATAGGGCGCCGGCGTCCGCGCCGGGGATCGGTCCTG
>JAOPWA010000569.1 GCA_025965915.1 Dactylosporangium sp.
GATCCCGACCTCACCGTCGGGGTCGTCGAAGCGGTAGGAGGCGACTCGCTTCAGGTCAGGAGCAGTTGAGCCCCGGTACCAGGGCCGAGTGGGCAACCACACGCTCAGGAGTTCGAGCTTTGTGGGATGAAGCTCGGCTCGGTACAGCAGCGCCATATGCCGAATATGGGTAGCCAAGTGGTGCCATCAGGGTGTATTATGCGCAGCGCCTGGCAGGGCAGGAGGTCCTGCGTCCGGACATCACCGCCGACCTGCTCTGGGTACTGACGAGCTTTGACAGCTTCGATTTGCTGTACACCGGTCGCGCCCTATCGGTTGACAAGGCCGCTAAAACACTGGTCACGACCGCCGAGCGCAGTCTGTCTCGATGAGCAGTTCGGCCGCCGGCGCCTGGCATGGGCCAGGAACGCGACCACCTGGCTCTGCACCATTCCCTTTGGGGACATCGAAACGTTCGCTCATCGGCCACGTGTTGACTGGCGCTACGACCACGGCCCCAAGCCCCTCAGCCCATCAATTGCGCCATTCGGACATAATTGCCTACTGGCTGATAAACTAGTCAGGCATGGCTGCGTAATTCGCCACTTGCCTCGCGTGGAGGTGCGTCGTGACGACGACGGCTCGTCGACCCACCCCGGCCGACCCGATGCCGGGTACCACGCCCGATGAGCAGGTCCGGGCGACCAGCATCCGCAAGCTGCCTCCCGACCTCGGGCCGAATGCGGTCGCGGTGCTGGAGGGCGTTTCGTTCATGTACTCCAACGCGGTCGGCGACGTGCCCAAAGGCTCGATCGGTGGGTTGGTCCACAATGACACCCGGTTCCTGAACCGCTGGGAACTCATGATCAATGGTGAGCATCTGCTGGTGCTGGGCTCGGACACGGTTGACTACTATTCGGCGGCGTTCTTCTTGACCAATCCGGAACTGCCGGGCCTGAGGGCGAACAGCGTAGGGGTGCGTCGGGAGCGTTTCGTCGGCAATGGCCTGCACGAACGCATCGAGCTGGAGTGTTTTGCAGCCGAGCCGGTGTCGATCCAGCTACGACTGGCGGTCGGCAGCGACTTCGCCGACCTGTTCGAGATCAGGGAGGTTGTGTGGGACCGGTCGGCAAAAATCAAGCGATTGCACGCTCTGGATGGCTCGCGGCTGGACTTCTGCTATCGCAACGGTCCGTTCGAGGCCAGGACCGAGGTCTCGGTCGACCCGCCGGCCAGCCGGGTGGAGGACGACGATCTCGTGTGGGACCTGTATCTGGAGCGGGACTGCAGGTGGCGGTGCGAGCTGAACGTCCCGCTGCGCTTCGGGTCAGTAGACGTGCTGCCGACGCACCGCCACTTCGGCGAGATTTCCGACCCCGACGCCGACGACCCGGCCACCCGCTGGCGGGCGGCCATGCCGGAGTTGAGCACGGATTGTGAGCTGCTGCGCGATGTGCTCGACAAGTCGATGCGGGACCTGCTCGCGCTGCGGATCGAGAAGCACCCGAAAGATCAGCCGATAGTTCTTCCGGCCGGCGGGCTGCCCTGGTGCGTCACCATAATCGGTCGGGACGCATTGATCACTGCTTATCAGACGGTGCCATTCGCTCAAGATCTGGCGCGCGGAACGCTGTTGAAGCTCGCGTGCCTTCAGGGGCACGAGGTCGACGATTTCACCGACCAGGAGCCGGGCAAGATCCTGCACGAGGTCCGGGATGGCGAGCTGACTCAGCTCGGGCTGCTGCCCTACAACCCCTACTACGGGACCGCCGACGCGACCCAGCTGTGGCTGATCCTGTTGTCGGAGTACTGGCGCTTCACCCGCGACGACGAGTTCGTGCGCGGGCTGCGGGACAACGCCTACGCCGCGCTGCGGTGGATCGACGAGTACGGCGATCGTGACGGCGACGGGTACGTCGAGTACGCGACCCGCTCACGTGAAGGGCTGGGCAACCAGGGTTGGCGCGACTCGCGGAATGGAGTGCAGTTCGCCGACGGGACGATCCCGGTACTGCCGATCGCGACCTGTGAGATCCAGGGCTACACCTACGACGCGAAGCTGCGCCTGGCCGAACTGGCCGACGGCCCCCTCGACGACCCGGACCTGGGGCGGCGGCTGCGCGCGGAGGCCCACGACCTGTACGAGCGCTTCAATCGGGACTTCTGGATCGACGAGCGCGGCGGCTACTACGCGATCGGACTCGACGGCGACAAGCGCCAGATCGACTCGATGACCTCGAACATCGGTCAACTGCTGTGGAGCGGCATCGTGCCACCACAACGGGCGCAAACCGTGGCCCGCCACCTCATGTCCGACGCGCTCTTCTCAGGCTGGGGCGTTCGCACCACCTCGACCGCAGACCGCGGCTACAACCCGATCGGCTTCCACACGGGCACCGTCTGGCCGCACGACAACGCCCTTATCGCGCACGGCCTGGCCCGCTACGGATACCGGCAGGAGGCGAACCGGATCGTCGTGGCCATGCTGAAAGCGGCGAAATTCCTCCAGTACCGCCTACCCGAACCGTTGTCCGGCTACGACCGAGGCTTTGGCCGGGTACCCGTGCCGTCCCCGCCCACCTGCAGCCCCCAGGGATGGGCAAGCGGCGCCCCCCTGCTCTTCCTACGCACCATGCTCGGTCTCGACGCCCTGGACGGCCAGCTCATCCTCGACCCCCACCTCCCCAAGGAGATCGGAAACATCCAGCTCACCGGCACGAACGCCTTCGGCATGCGCTGGAACCTGGAGGCAACGCCGACCCACGCCGACGTCCGCCTGGGGCCCTGACAGGCAGGATGTGTTGCACCTTGGAAGTGCCCCTCCCGTCAAGAGAACTGTCGATATCGCAATCACAGCTTCCCGTACAGGAGGGGCACTTCCGTCTATCTACACGCCGACGACCGCACTCACAACGCGATCACCGCGAAAGACGCAGGTTAGCCCGTGAAGCCGGCCGTGATCTGGGTGAAGGCCCAGTCGGACTGGGAGATGCCGGAGCAGGCCTGCTGTACGCCGCCGCCGGCACACCCGCGATCACGGTTGACCGACCAGAACGCGAGCCGGCCGATGTGGTTCGCGTTCGCCCAGTTGCGGATGTTGGTCCATATCGTCGTCGTGGTGATCTCGGACTGGTCGGAGTAGCCGTTCATACCGGAGATGCCGCTGTGGGCGTACGCCTGGGCGTCGCTCCAGCCGAAGGCCGTCTTCAGCTGGTTCTTCAGACCGTTGGTGGCGTTGACGGTGTTGCCGTACATGTCGGCACCGCCACCGAAGTCGAACGGCATGATGGTGAAGACGTCGATGTTCGCCCCGAGGGCGGCCGCCTGGTTGATCAAACGGGTGCCCCAGTAGGCCGGACCGGTCGTCGACGTGCCGAAGGTGACGATCGTCTTGATGCCCGGGTTGTTCTGCTTGACGATCTTCAGAGCACCGAGAATCCGGTCCTGCACGACCGCGTTCTCGAACTCATCGGTGTTCTCGATGTCGATGTCGATGTACTTCAAGTTGTACGCGTTGATCACCTGCTGGTACGCACCCGCCAGCGCACTCGCCGACGAGCAGTTCGGGCCGAGCTTGTTGCCGCTCCAGCCGCCGAAGGAGATCTCCACGTCACCACCGTTGCCGCGGATCGCGTTGATGGTGGTCTGGTCCACGCCGCCGGTCAGGGGGCGGTTGCCGTCCCACATCGGCACGCAGCCGCCGCCGGAGAGCATGAACGCCATGGTGAACTGCTTGATCCCGCTCGCGTTCATCACCGTGGTGATGTTCGGTGGGTTGCCCCAGCCGTTGTAGTAGTACGGCGCGGCCATCACGCTCGCGCCGCTGGTACCGCCGGGGACCGTCCACTTCTGATTGGCACCGCCGCTACAGGACCAGATCTGCAGCGGCGTGCCATCGGCCGAGCTCGGACCGGTCGCATCGAGACACTTGCCGGACTGCGGGTTGACGATGTCCTTGGCCGCGTTGGCGACCCACTGCTGCGCGCCGGTGCCGTTGCAGTCCCAGATCTGCACCTTGGCCCCGTCGGCCGTCGAGCCGCTGGAGACGTCCAGGCACTTGCCGAGGGCGCGGATCGTACCGTCGGTGCCCACGTTCCAGGTCTGCGCGTTGGTGCCGTTGCAGGTCCACAGCTGCACCTGCGTACCGTTCGCGCTGTTGGCGCTCGAGACATCGACACACTTGCCGCCATAACCAGTGATCGCGCCCGTGCCCGCGGCGCTCGCGGTGCCCGGGGTCAGGACAACGGCGCCGAGGACGACAGTGACCGCCGCGACAAGCATTCGGCGCAGGTACGCCAATCGTCGACCATCCATGATGGACTCCTCCTGTGCGTGAGGGGATGCCGGGGAAGGGTGCGGGGTATTGGCCCACATCAAATTTGAGACTTAGTTCATATCCCAATTTAGGAAAACTGTAAAGAGTCCTTCCATTTTTGCTTGGGGACCGGGTCATAGGCCCCCAAGATTGCTCATCCTGCAGCGGCGGACCGGGCGGTCCGGTCCGGCGACGCGGACAAAGCCCCTCCGCTGGCCTGGGTAAACACACGGCTGAGGGGTACCGGGCCGATGGCCGGCGGCCCGCCGCTCTACGAGCTCTCGCAGCAGGACGCACGGCAGGTGCTGCGCGACGTCCAGGCCAGTGTCCCGGTGGACCTGGTGCCGGCCGACGTCGCCGGCCTGGTCATCGGCTCCTGACCCCCGGCCACGCCGCTTCGTCCTCGGTGGACTCATCACCGAGGACGAACGAGCCGCATAGATACCCAGGCCACCACCGGTTCGGGTTCTTGGAACCCCACAGGCCGGGCCGGGCCTACTGACGGCCGTAACGCTGGAGGAGCTCTTCGAGCTCGGCGAGGACCGGCCGGAGGGCGGCCGGTACGCCACCGTCGGCGGCCGTAACCTCGTGCTCGGCGTACACCACGTGGTAGGTGAAGGCGTCCGCCACTCCGCCGCTGGCGGTCATCACCGGGATCTGTCCGAAGTGGGACGCCTCCAGTACCTGGCGCAGTTTGGTCAGGTCCGCGGGCGACATCCGACCGTGGCTGACCGTGCCGCCGCGGTGGCTGATGGTGAACGACCCGTCCGGCTGGACGACGAGCCGGTCATCCACGCCGGCGAGGCCACCGCGCCGGCCGTACTCGACGAGGTAGGCGGCCGGCGTCGCCGCCCCCTCGGGGGTGGCGGTCGCATCGGTGCGACCGGTCGGGCCCGCCGTCGTGACAGGCACCGTTGTGGCCGGCGTAGTCGGCGTGGTCGCGCCCGCGCCGGCCGGTGCCTGTCCGCCGCACCCGGCGAGGGCGAAGCAGAGCGCCACCGCCGCCCATCGTGTCGTACACATCGCAGCCTCTATCCACCGCGAGCCGGAACCGCGACGAACCACGCACGAGATCGGGGACATGTCGATCAGACGGCCGGCCGGCGTGAGGCGTTCCGACGCCGACCCCTCGTCCGCACCCTCGCCGACGCGCCGCTAATTGACCGCCATCAATCTTGATGTGAGGGTTCGAGTTACGGACACCGGTCGTTCTCAACGTCCCGGGGCGGCGCTCATAAGCGGTCTCACCGACAGGAGCTGTCTTTCACATCAGACCGCCCGCTTGTTTCGCCGTCGTCACGTCCGCTGGTCACCCCTGGTTCTTCCGGTGACGCGACGCCGCCGAGAACACCGGGGGTGCGCGTTTCCCCGGAGGAGGAACCCCCTTGAAGGTCTCACTGCACGTCATTACCGTCGCCGGTGCGCTCGCGGCGGGAATGGTGGTCGCCGGCACCGCCGCGGCCATGCCGGCCCCACCGTCACCCAGCTCCCCCGAGGCGGCCCGCTCGTTGGCCGCCAAGGCGGCGGCCTCGGTCATCGCCAGCCGCCCGCGATACCTGCACGCCAGCACCGAGGACAAGTTCGTCCAACACCCGGTCATCTCGACCAACAGAGTCCAGTACGTCCCCTACGACCGGACCTACAAGGACCTCCCCGTGGTCGGTGGCGACTTCGTCGTGGTCACCAACGCCACCGGACAGGTCACGTACACCTCGGTGGCCCAGCAACAGACGATCACCAACCTGTCCACCACCCCCCAGCTCAGCTCCGCCGACGCCGAGAAGACGGCCCGCGGTCAGCTGCGCAGCGTCAGTGGCGTCGAGGGCACCCAGCTGGTCGTGTACGCCCTTGGTGGCGCCCCGAAGCTGGCCTGGCAGAGCACCGTCGACGGCACCAGCGCGGAGGGCCCCAGCCGGCTGACGGTGGACGTCGACGCGGCCACCGGCGCCGTCCTGCGCACCCAGGAGCACGTCACGGATGCCACGGGCACCGGCACCGGCTGGGTCAACGGCTCGGTCAACGTCGACACCACCCAGTCGGGCAGCACGTACAGCATGAAGGACCCCACGGTCACCAACCTGAGCTGCCAGGACGCCGCCAACAACACCACGTTCAGCGGCCCCGACAACGTCTGGGGCAACGGCGTCGGCACGAGCAAGGAGACCGGCTGCGTCGACACCCTCTACGTCGCGCAGCAGCAGAACAAGATGCTGTCGCAGTGGCTGGGCCGCAACGGGCAGAACGGCAACGGCGGCGCCTGGCCGATCCGGGTCGGTCTGAACCAGCAGAACGCCTACTACGACGGCACCCAGGTGCAGATCGGCAAGAACACCGCCGGGCAGTGGATCACCTCGGCGGACGTCGTGGATCACGAGCTGGGCCACGGCATCGACGACACCACCCCGGGCGGCATCTCCGGCGGCGGCACCCAGGAGTTCATAGCCGACGCCTTCGGCGCGGCGTCCGAGTCGTTCATCAACAACCCGAACGACCCGCCGGACTTCCTGGTCGGCAAGAAGATCAACCTTGCGGGCAACGGCCCGATCCGCAACATGTACAACCCGTCGGCGCTCGGTCACTCGAACTGCTACAGCAGCAGCATCCCGAGCACGGAGGTGCACGCCGCGGCCGGCCCCGGCAACCACTGGTTCTACCTGCTCGCCGAGGGCACCAACCCGACCGACGGCCAGCCGACCAGCACGACCTGCAACAACAGCACCGTCACCGGCCTCGGCGTCCAGAACACCATCAAGATCCTGTACAACGCGATGCTGATGAAGACGTCCAGCGCGTCGTACCTGAAGTACCGCACCTGGACGCTGCAGGCGGCCAAGAACCTGTTCCCCGGCAGCTGCGCCGAGTTCAACACGGTCAAGGCCGCGTGGGACGCCGTCAGCGTGCCCGCCCAGCCCGGCGACCCGACCTGCACCGGCGGCGGCCCCACCCCGACCCCCACGCCGACCGCCACGCCGACCGGCAACCCGCCGCCCGGCGGCTGCTCGGGCCAGAAGCTGGCCAACCCCGGCTTCGAATCCGGCGCCACCTCATGGACGGCCAACAGCGGAGTCATCGGCCAGTACGGCTCGCAGGGCCAGCCGGCGCACAGCGGCACCTGGAACACCTGGATGGACGGCTACGGCTCCAGCCACACCGACACCCTCTCCCAGTCGGTGTCGATCCCGACCGGCTGCCACGCCAACCTCACGTTCTGGCTGCACGTCGACACCGCCGAGACCACCTCGACGACGGCCTACGACAAGCTGACCGTCCAGGCCGGCTCGACGACCGTCGCCACGTTCTCCAACCTGAACAAGGCCTCCGGGTATGTGCAGAAGAGCTACGACCTGTCGTCGCTGGCTGGACAGACCGTGACCATCAAGTTCACCGGCACCGAGGACACCTCCCTGCAAACCTCGTTCGCCATCGACGACACCGCCCTGACCCTCAGCTAGCTCACCCGGTCACCGGCCGGTCGCCGCACCACCCCCGCGGCGGCCGGCCGGCGCCTACGTACCCCCATGAAGGAGTCTCCATGCGTCTGCGACTGGCCCTCGGCCTCGGCGCCGCCGTCATCGCCGGCACCGTCGCCGTCGGCGCCGTACCCGCCAACGCCGCCGTCGGCGCCGTACCCGCCAACGTCGGCAGCTCCGTCCAAGCCGGCGGCCTGGCATCTACCATCGCGCTCAACAACTGTTCGGCCTCCCTCGTGCGGTACCCGACCTCGCTCGACACCGACCGGGCCCTCCTTCTGACCAACGGCCACTGCTACGAGGGCGGCATGCCGAGCGCCGGACAGGTGCTCCAGAACCGTTCGAGCAGCCGCTCCGGCAACCTGCTCGACTCGTCCGGAAACACCCTCGGGACGGTGCGGGCCGACACGCTGCTCTACGCCACCATGACCAACACGGACGTCTCCCTCTACCGGCTGACCGACACCTTCGCGACGCTCAAGAGCAGGTACGGCGCGACCGCCCTGACCATCTCCGGCAGCCATCCCGCCGACGGCGCGAGCATGACGATCCCGTCCAGTTACTGGAAGCAGGTCTGGACCTGCCAGCTCAACGGCTTCGTCGGTACCCTCCGCGAAGATCAGTGGACCTTTCGCGACTCGATCCGTTACAACAGCGGCTGCACCACCACCCACGGGACGTCCGGCTCGCCCATCATCGATTCGGCCAGCGGCCAGGTGATCGGCATCAACAACACCGGCAACGACACCGGGGCGATGTGCACCCTGAACAACCCGTGCGAGGTGGACGCCAACGGCAACACCACGGCCACCAAGGGCCAGAGCTACGGCCAGGAGACGTACTGGTTCACCACCTGCCTCACCGCGAACAACACCATCGACCTGTCCATCAACGGGTGCCTGCTCACCAAGCCGGGGGGCACCGGCAACACCGTCACCGTGACCAATCCGGGCAGCCAGGTCGCCACCGTGAGCACCGCGACCAGCCTGCAGATCCAGGCCAAGTCGTCGGGTACGGGCACGACCCTGACCTACTTCGCGACCGGCCTGCCGGCCGGCCTGTCCATCAACGCCAGCACCGGCCTGATCTCCGGTACGCCGACGACCGTGCAGAGCTACACCACCACGGTCACCGTCAAGGACTCGACTGGGGCCTCCGGGTCCACCACGTTCACCTGGACGGTCAACCCCACCGGCGGTGGCTCGTGCTCGGGTCAGAAGCTGGTCAACCCCGGTTTCGAGTCCGGGGCGACCGCCTGGACGGCCAGTAGCGGTGTGATCGGTGAGCACGGCTCACAGGAACCCGCCTACAGCGGCACCTGGAACGCCTGGCTCGACGGCTACGGCTCGACCCACACCGACACCCTCTCCCAGTCGGTGACCATCCCCGCCGGATGCCGCGCCACCCTCACCTTCTGGCTACACATCGACACCACCGAAACCACCACAAACACCGCGTACGACAAACTCACCGTCCAGGCCGGCTCCACCACCCTGGCGACCTACTCCAACCTCAACGCCGCCAGCGGCTACACCCAGAAAACCCTCGACGTCTCCGCGCTCGCCGGACAGACCGCCACCATCAAATTCACCGGTACCGAAGACAGCGCACTGAAAACCTCATTCGTCATCGACGACACCGCCCTGAACCTCGGCTAACTCAACCGGTCCCCCGCCAGTCGCGGCACCGACGCAAGTCGACAGCTCACCACCTCGAACGACCCACACCCCAACCGCGGTATGAGCAGACGTTGTTTGATCGGACCGGCGTTGGGAAACGGATCCGAGCGTGACCACGGGGATCTGCGCGCTCTCGTGGGCCGCCACTGGCTTTGCCCAGGGCCGTACTGGCCACGCGCTGGTGGAGGGCATGATGGCGAGAGTTGGTCGGCTGCTCGTGACGGCCGCTGTCCTGGGCGGCGGGTTTGGTCGTGCCTGGGCAGATCTGAACCGCACCCACGTTTTCAACGCCCGTT
>JAOPWA010000614.1 GCA_025965915.1 Dactylosporangium sp.
CATCTTCCTCGGCACGGCGGTGGACGACCAGGTCGCCAACCTGATCGTGGCCCAGCTCCTGCACCTGGAGTCTGCGGACCCCGACAAGGACATCTCGATCTACATCAACTCGCCGGGCGGCTCGATCACCGCCATGATGGCGATCTACGACACCATGCAGCTCGTCGCCGCCGACATCCAGACCGTCTGCCTGGGGCAGGCGGCATCCGCCGCGGCGATCCTGATGGCCGCCGGCACGCCGGGCAAACGGATGATGCTGCCCAACGCCCGCCTCCTGATTCACCAGCCGGCCATGGAGGTGAGCCAGGGGCAGACGAGCGACCTGGAGATCCAGGCCCGGGAGATACTCCGCCACCGGGCCGCGATGGAGGAGATCCTGGCCGCGCACACCGGCCAGAGCCTGGAGCGCGTCCGCGCCGACCTCGAGCGCGACACCATCCTCACCGGCCCCCAGGCCCTGGCCTACGGGTTCGTCGACGAACTCACCCGCGCGCGCAAGCTACGAGAGCTGGCCCGAACATGAAGCCAGGACCTGAGGAGGACGTACGGATGCCGGCGCTCACCGGCGCCGAAGCCGCGGTCGTCGACCACTATCTGGCCATCGTCGATCACCTGGGGCGTATCAACCCCGCCCGCGCCGACCACACCCACCGCGCACTACTGGCGGCACAGGCACTCGTCGCCCACGCGACAGGCCTCCGCGACGCGCTGGCACTGATGTTCGAGCGCGGAGAGACGTCCGTCGACGGCGAGACCCTGGCAAGAGCGCTGTGCGTTCTCGACGCACAACGCCGGGTGGCACGCATCGTGATCCCCGACCCCGGCCCACCGAGCACGCCGGGCGGACCGCACGGATGACCGTCAGCGATAACAGCCGGCCAGAAACGCACGCAGTTCACCGGCAAGCTCCTCGGGCGCCTCCTCCATGATGTGGTGTCCGCTGTCGATCGGGCCGCCACGGACGTCGTCGGCCCAGTCCCGCCAGATCGCCAGCGGGTCGCCGTACAGATCCTCCATGTCGTCCTTGGCTGCCCACAACATGAGCACCGGACACCCGATTCGCCGCCCCGCCGCACGGTCGGCGTCGTCATTGGCCCGGTCGACACCTAAGCCCGCCCGGTAGTCCTCACACATCGCGTGCACCGTCTGGGGGTCGTGGATGGCCCGCCGGTAGTCCTCATAGGCCTCGCCCAACTGCTCGGGACCGGCCCGGTACCAGGCGTCCGGGTCAGCGTTGATCATCCGTTCGGCGGGCTTGAGAGTTTGACCGAGGAAGAACCAGTGCCACCAGAGCGCGGCGAACTTCGCGTCGCAGCGGTCCAGCGCGTCAGCAATGGGCACCGCGTCCATCACCCCGAGACCGACCACCGGCTCCGGATGGTCGAGCGCCGTGCGCATGGCGACGTACGCGCCCCGGTCGTGCCCGACCACGGCGAAGCGGTCGTGGCCGAGTGTCCGCATGAGCGCCACGCAGTCGCGAGCCATCGCGCGCTTGGAGTACGGCTCGTGGTCGGGGGTGGTAGACGGCTTCGACGACTGGCCGTAGCCACGTAGGTCCGGGCAGACCACCGTGTAGTCGGACGCGAGCAACGGCGCCGTCCGGTACCAGGTGGCATGGGTACGCGGATGCCCGTGCAGCAGCAGGACCGGCGGCCCGGATCCGCCGTGGCGTACCCGAAGCGCCGCCTCGCCGACGTCGACCATGCCGAGGGTAAAGCCTTCGAACATGGTCATTGGTTTTCCTGCCCCGACGGCATCCAAACCCGCAACTTTTGCATTGAGTAGCATCAATGCCAAGCCTAGGTTGAGGGCAGTTCAGAAAACTTTCAGGCGCCGCCGCGGTCGTCGGTGAGAGCCCTGCCGGCACCGGGTAGCGGCACCAGCGGAGTGGCGCCGTAGACCTCGTCCTCCAACTCCTCCTCCAGCGTGACCAGGTCACGCCCGGCCGGCCGCCGGGGAGCCTTCGGCGTGAGCAGTGAGGCACCCGCCCCGACCACCGCCATCGCGATGGCCAGCCAGAAAACGATCACCAGCCCGTCATGGAACGGACCCGAGATCAGGTGCGGGAAGAACTCCCGGCCGGTCAGCGCGTGCGCGTTGGCGGCGGGCAGGTGGCCGAGGATCTGCGGGCCGAGCAGTTCCTGGATCGGATTGAAACCGAGGAACGCGGCGAAGAGGGTGCCGACCGGGGGCAGCCCCGCGATGGTGTGCGCGGCGGGCGCCGGTACGCCCTGGGCGGTCAACCCGGCGTCAAGCGTGTGCGGCAGCGAGCTACCGAGGCCGGCGACCATGAGCGAGAAGAAGACCCCGATCGACAGCACCATGCCGGCGTTCTGGAAGGTGGCCCGCATGCCGGAGGCGGCGCCGCGCAGGTGAGCCGGCACGCTGGACATGACCAGCGAGGTGTTCGGGGCGGCGAACAGACCGCCGCCCACACCGTTGACGAAGACCAGGACGGCGAAGACGCCGTAGTTGAAGTCGCTCGGGACCAGCAGCAGGCCGCCGAACGAGGCCGCCATGATGAGCAGGCCGCCCGCGGCGAACAGTCGGGCGCCGAACCTGTCCGACAGGTGGCCGGCGACGGGGCCGGCGACGAGGAAGCCGATGGTCAGCGGCAGCAGGTAGATGCCGGCCCACAGGGGCGTCTGATCGTAGTTGTACCCGTGCAGCGGCAGCCAGATTCCCTGTAGCCAGATGATGAGCATGAACTGCAGTCCGCCGCGGGCGACCGAGCTGAGCAGGTTGGCGGCGTTACCGCTGGCGAAGGCCACGTTGCGGAACATTTCGAGGGGGAACATCGGTTCCGGCACCCGGGCCTCGATCAGGCAGAAGATCACGAGTACGGCGGCGCCGCCGATCAGGCCGGCGAGGACCCACGGGTTGGTCCAGCCCTGGGTGTGGCCGCCATAGGGCTGAATGCCGTACGTGATCCCCGCGAGCAGCGAGGTCAGGCCCACCGCGAAGGTGACGTTGCCCCACCAGTCGATACGAGCCGCGCGCCGCTGCACTGTCTCACGCAGCGAGCGGTAGGCCCAGATCGTACCGATGACGCCGATCGGGACGTTGACCCAGAAGATCGAGCGCCAGTTCCACTCGGCGAGCACGCCGCCGAGCACCAGACCGATGAACTGTCCGGCGAGGGCGGCCACGATGTTGATGCCCAGCGCCATGCCGCGCTGCGCGGCCGGGAACGCGTCGGTGAGGATCGCGGCCGAGTTGGCCATGAGCATCGAGCCGCCGATCGCCTGCACCACCCGCCAGCCGATCATCCAGAGCGCACCCTTGCCGCCA
>JAOPWA010000639.1 GCA_025965915.1 Dactylosporangium sp.
ATGGTCAGCCACGCACCCATGGAGACGAACTCCGCGATCGCCGACGTGCGCGCCGACCGCGCGGAGATCTGGGCCGGGTTGAAGTCCCCGGTCGTGGCCAAGCAGACCATCGCCCAGGCCGTCGGCCTGCCCGAAGACAAAGTCACCGTCCACGTCGTACAGGGCGGTGGGTCGTTCGGGCGGCGGCTGTTCTTCGATGCCGCGCTCGAGGCCGCCCAGATCTCCAAGGCCATGGGCCGGCCGGTCAAGCTGATGTGGAGCCGCATCGACGACATGCGCCACGGCCGGGCCCGCTCGGCCACCCACCACAAGATCCGCGTCACCCACGCACTCGGGCAGGTGCTCACCTTCGAGCACCGGGTCGGGGCGGTGGAGACCGACTTCCGCCACGGCCTGGGCGAAATTCTCACCGCGACCGCCTCGCAGTTGCCCGTCGGCGGCAACCTGAGCTTCGCGCAGACGGTGTTCGCCACGACCGTGAAGGTGCCGTACAACTTCGGCGTCGTGACCCAGGTGCTCAACGAGGTACCGCTGCAGATGCACACCGCGAGCTGGCGGTCGGTGTACTCGGCGAACACCCGCGGCGCCGAGGAGATGATGGTCGACGAGATCGCGAAGAAGCTGGGCAAGGACCCGGTAGCCTTCCGCCTCGAGTTCCTCAAGACGGCTCGCCAGCGTGCGGTGCTGGACAAGGTGGCCGTGGCCGGCAACTGGGGCCGGACCATGCCGAAGGGGTTCGCACAGGGCATCGGGTTCCATGACGAGTACAAGTCGTGCACGGCCTGCCTCGTCGAGATCGACGCGCGCGACCCCAGGAATCCCAGGGTGGTCAAGGCGGTGATCGCCGCGGACGTCGGCCGGCCGATCAACCCGCGCGGACTGGAGTCGCAGCTGCTGGGCGGTCTGACCGACGCGATCTCCACGACCCTGCGGGCCGGGCTGCACATCGACAAGGGCCTGCCGTTGGAGGGCAGCTACTCACAGTTCCACTATGCACGGCAGAAGGACACCCCGCCGCAGGTGGAGATCCACATCATGCCCGCCAACGGTGAGCCCGGCGGCGCCGGGGAGCTGGGGGTGCCCGCCGCGGTCGGTGCGATCGGCAACGCCTATGCCCGCGCGACGGGCATCCGCCCGCGCAGCTTTCCGATCAACTTCCCCGTCGACTTCGACCCGTTCCCCCGGTAAGGAGCTCCACCGTGCCCAGCTACACCTTTTCCGTGAACGGGGAGACCGTCACCGTCGACGCGCCCGCCGACCTGCCGCTGCTGTGGGTCCTACGCGACCGGCTCGGCATCAAGGGACCCAAGTACGGCTGCGGCATCAACGTCTGCAAGGCGTGCACCAGCCACCTCGACGGGGAGGCCATCAACCCCTGTGTCACCCCGGTCTCCACGGTCGCCGGCAAGGAGGTCACCACCATCGAGGGCCTCGCCGACGGCGACAAGCTGCACCCCGTACAGGAGGCGTGGCTCGCCCAGGACGTCGCCCAGTGCGGCTACTGCCAACCCGGTCAGATCATGGCCGCGGTGGCCCTGCTGAAGAAGACGAAGAACCCGACCGACGCCGACATCGACCAAATCCAGAACGTCTGCCGGTGCGGTTCCTACTTCCGTATCCGGGAGGCGATCAAGCGCGCTGCCGCGACCATGTAGTCGCCGCGCGCGATCCCATGGAGTGGATCGTCGGCAACGCCGAGGACATCGTCGGCGGCCGGTGACGCCGGCCTGCGGTGGCCGCCGGGCGGCGGCCACCGACCTGGTCACGGTCGCAGCAACACCTTGATCGCCCGACGTTCGTCCATCGCCGCATAGGCGTCGGCGACCCGGTCCAGCGGAAGTTCGAGGTCGAAGACCCGGCCCGGGTCGATCGAGCCCTTGAGCACGTCGTCAAGCAGTTCGGGTAGGTAGGTACGTACCGGAGCGACACCGCCGGCAACATTGATGTTCGAGCTGAACATCTTCTGGATCGGCAGTTCCGGGCCGCCGGCGGGCACACCGACATAACCGACGTAGCCACCCGGCCGAGTCGAGTTCAGAGCCTGCTCCATCGACTCCTTGGTGCCGACGCACTCCAGCACGGCATCCGCGCCGATGCCGCCGAGCAGGTCCTTGACCGCGGCCACGCCCTCCTCGCCTCGCTCGGCGACGATGTCGGTCGCGCCGAAGAGGCGGGCCACCGCCTGCCGGTCGGCGTGGCGCGACATGGCAATGATGCGTTCGGCGCCCAACCGTCGGGCGGCCAACACCGCGCACAGGCCAACGGCTCCGTCGCCGACGACCGCGACCGTGCTCCCGGCCGTCACGCCCGCCGATACGGCAGCGTGATGACCGGTGCCCATCACGTCGGACAGGGTCAACAGGCTCGGTACGAGCGCCGGATCCGGCTGCCCCGGCGTGGCCACCAGCGTTCCGTCGGCGAGCGGCGCCCGGACGTACTCGCCCTGGCCGCCGTCCACCGGCACACCCTGCTTGTCCGCCGAGGCCCAATACCCCCCGTGCTCGCACGACGTGGTGATGCCGTGCCGGCAGTGTCGGCAGGTTCCGTCGCTGATCGCGAACGGTGCGATCACGAAATCCCCGGGCGCGACGGTCCGAACGTCGGATCCGACTTCCTCGACGATGCCCACGAACTCGTGCCCGATGCGGTGCGGCTCGGTGGTCGGCTGTACTCCCCGGTAGGGCCAGAGATCCGACCCGCACACGCAGGACGCGACCACCCTCACGACCGCGTCGGTCGGGAACCGAAGCGTGGGATCAGCGACCTCTTCCAACCGGATGTCACGAGTGCCATGGATCAAAGTCGCACGCATTCCGAGGTTCTCCTATCCGCTTCGGCATGGCTCAGCGATGGCTCCGCCATGATTCGCAGTGACGATATTGCACCCGCCAACCGCTACGCGCCTCCGCGCGACCCGCAGTGATCGGTCATACAGCGACGCCATCTGATCACCAACGACAACTACCCCGTGTCACCCCTCCCCACTCATGGTTGGGCGGCGTCATGATGCGACACGACAAGGCCCAGAATCCGACCGGTACGCACACGTTGGCCAAGACAATCGATGTCCCGAGCGGTCTGGCCTGCCAAAAGACGCCTGATAACCGGACGGACAGCGCGCCGCGCACCAGGTAAGTTCCTCGTTGGTTTGACTCAGGGTCGAGGCAGAGCCTGCCGATCGTAAGACGGGTTTTCCCAGCCCGGCAGGGTTCCGGGACAGTCATCTTTGGGGCCACATGGAACCGCAATCCGCGCCGCAGCCCGCCGGGCATGATCGAAGATGGTCGCGATCGTGGGCCACGGATCCGGTCCTGCTGGTCCTGGCGTTGCTCGCCCTCGCGGCCGGCCTGGTTTCCGGGCTCGGCCTCGGCGATCGCACCACCCAGCTGATCATGTACTGGCCGGTGACGGCCGGCATGGAGATCGCCTTGTTCGTCCTCGGACGGCGCATCTCCCGCTTGCCGCATCTTTCGACCGCGACCCGCCGGCTCTGGCACGCAATGAGCTTCGCCGGGCTCAGTTACGCGATCGGGGCCGCCCTTCAGGTGCCGACCGTGCTGCACGGTCCGCTCAGTACCCAAGCCGCGCTGGGCGGTCCTGCCTACTCGCTGTGCGTACTGGTCGGAACGCTCTGGCTGGTATGGGTCATGCTCACCTCTCCGCTGGGGCTTCGTTCGGGCCGGGAACGGACCCGGTTCTGGCTGGACGTGGCCACGGTCATGGTGGCGGCCGCCACCTTCGGCTGCTACTTCACCTACCTGTCGGCCAACGGCGTGGACGCCGGGCCGGGGTCCGTGGGGACCGTGCTGCAACTGTTGATAGGACCGACGGCGTTCCTCGTCGGCGTGTTCGCCGCGATCAAGCTGCTGCTCGGCGGTCAGGCGCCGTTCACGATCCCCGCGGGTCTGCTGGGCACGGCCGCGGCCACCGTCGAAGCCCTGATCCGCGGGCTGCAGACAACACTGGTCAGCCACGATCGGGTGTCCTGGGACCTTGGCCTGCAGGTCCTGGTCGTGGCGCTGCTGGCCGCCTCGGCCCGGGCACAGCAGCTTCAGGTCCGCGCCGACCCACAGTCCCTGCACGTGCGCCGGCGCCGTCCGTACAGCCTGCTGCCTTACATCGCGATCGGCGTCACGTATCTGCTTCTGGTCGTGGTCCTCGCAAGCGCGGGGCTCGACGCCAAGGCCTGGATCGTCGTCGTCGGTGCAATCAGCAGCACCGCGCTGGTCGTGGGCCGGCAACTCGCCGCGTTCACCGACAACGCCCGCCTGCTGGCCGAACTGGACAACAGGGTCGACGAGTTGCACACGGCACTCATCGAGCGCGACGAACTGGCCGCCCGACTCCATCACCAGGCCTTCCACGACAGCCTCACGGGCCTGGCCAACCGGGCGCTCTTCCTGCGGCGACTCGACGAGGCGGCCCGCCCGCCAGCAGACGGCCGAACTGCTGACCTGGTCGTCATGCTGGTCGACCTCGATGACTTCAAACCCGTCAACGACCAGCTCGGGCACGCCGTCGGTGATCAGCTTCTCACCGAGTTGGGCAGCCGGCTGCGGGCCTGCGTCAGGGATACGGACACCGTCGCCCGCTTGGGCGGCGACGAGTTCGCCATCCTCATGGAGCGGATATCCCCCGACGACGACCTCTCCGTCATCGCCGACCGCATGGTGCACGCCATACAGGTGCCGTTCCAGGTGCAGGACACGCAGGTAGCGGTGGCGGTAACCGCCAGCGTCGGAATCGTCGTCGTCCGCCCCGGCGCGCGACTGCCCGGCGAGATCCTGCACGACGCCGACATGGCCATGTACGCCGTGAAGAACCGCGGCAAGGGCGGATTCGAGATTCTCCAAGAGCGCCCCACGCTTACGCCTGGGCCCCGTCCGACCTGATCGACGAGACCGGACCGACGACGCCGGGCACCGGAGGCGCAGGGCGCCGGCCCCGGCGGGGAGCCTACGTTGGAGGCAAGGACACCGCCGGAGGACAGGAGGACCGGCAAATGGACTACCAGGGTTTCATCACGACGGTCGAGCGATTGGCCGGCATACCGCACGACCAGGCCGAACCCATCACCCGCTTCACGCTGAGCATGCTGGCGCAGCGGATTTCAAAGGGCGAACTGGAGGACCTGGTCCCGCACCTCCCACCGGAACTGCGGGCGTGCCTTCAGCGCGAAGGCCCCACGGCCACCTTCGGCGCCGACGAGTTTCTGCGCCGCATCGAAGAGCAGTTGGGCGCCGACCGGGCAACCGCGGAGCGGGCGGCCCGCGCCGTTCTCGCCGCGCTGTGGACGACAGTGGGTCCCAAGGAGTTCAACGACATGGGTGCACAACTGCCCAAGGACTTCGGCCCGCTGCTCGAGGCGGCCATGCTGGAAGCGCCACCTCGGCCCGGACCGGAAGAGGATCCCCGATTCGGCCGGGCGCTGTCGTTCGACGAGTTCATCCGCCAGGTGGCCGAGCGCGCCGGAATCGACCGCGACCAGGCCCGCAAGGCGACCGAAGCGGTACTCGAGGCTCTCGCCATGCGCGTCACCGCGGGCCAGATCAACGACCTGAGGCCCTTCCTCCCCCGCGAACTGCATCCCGCGCTCGACCGGGGTACGGCCCGCAGCGACGGACAGGCGCTACCGCTGTCGCTCGATGAATTCGTCAACGAGATCACGCAGCGGGAAGGCATCTCCCGGAAGAAGGAAGCGCTCGAACACGTCCGAGCCGTGATGGCGGTGCTACGCGAAGCCGTCGGCGAGAAGGAGTTCCAGGACACCAACGCGCAGCTCCCTGAGGAGTACCGAACCCTGGTGAGGCAGCGGTAGGCAGCTCATCCGCTCTTCCCGGCGATGAGAGGGCGTGCTGGCGGGCGCGAAGCTGCCGGACGGTCTGGTCGCCTGCCGGGCTTGGCGCAGACGAGGGCACAACAGGCCAGGAAGAAGCCCAGCGTGAGCCAGCCATGCCCGCTGGGTGGCATCGGGATCCAGCGACTGGCGAACAGTCCAAGACAGACCGCCACCGTCCACCAGGGTGGCGCTGCGGGTGAACCGATGATGTCCCACAGTGCGGCGCCGACCACAAGACCGGCCGTGTAGTAGAGGTTGGTGCCGGGGTCCAGCATGACCCGGGCCGCCACGGCCATCAGGATCACCGCCGCCCATCGTCCACGCCTGAGCGCCAGCACCCCCAGAGCCAGCCCGAGCGCAACCTGCGCGGGCCGATCCCAGCTCGGTGTCCTCGGGGCGTCAACGCCGATGACCCGCAGCGCCGACAGCCCGGTGTTGCTGATGGTGAAGTGCATGGCATTGGTGGTGGCGGGATCGGCCAGGAAGAACGGCGACCACGCCGCCGCGATCACTGCGCCCATCCCGGCGACACCAACCATCCGTGCGCGCTTGTCAGCCAGCAGCAGGAGCAGGCACCCGAACGGCAGCGCCCACGGCTTGCAGTCCACCGCGAGTCCGAGCAGCACACCGGCGGCTACCGGGCGCTTACACAGCACCAGGTGGAGGGCGAGGACCGCGAACAGCAGCGTCAACACGTCATCGAGGTGCACCTGGCCCACCGCCAGGTACATCCACACCGGTGTGAAGAACACGGCGGCGAACGCGACTCGGCTGTCGATCTGCTCAGCCGTGAGGTCTCGCCGGGTCTGCAGGGCAATCTTGCGGGCTAGCCACAGGATGACCGCGCCGGCCAGCCCTCCGAACACCTGGGCCAGCAACAGCGACCCTTGCGGCCCAAGCGGTGACAGGACCAACGCGGCCAGCAACGGGACCGGACCGATCTGCAGAACCGGCAGCGCCGCGTACAGATGAAGCCCCCCACCTGTCCGGTCGTCGAGGTCGCCCAACGCCCACTGGCCCTGCACGAAGAAATGCCACGCGAGCCCGCCTCGGTAGGCCATCGCGACGAACCACAGGACAAACCAGGCAAGCAGGGCGACTCTAAACCGACGCGTCGTCGGCAATGGCGGTAACAGCACCCGGGAACGATAGAAACAAGATCCTGAAAGCACGCTGAGAGCGAGGCCTGCGGGGGCTACCGAGCGCCACCGTTGTCGCCACCGGATGGCGCCGGCTCGAGACGGGCCGCAGCCGCCCACAAGTGCGCGAGCGCGGGCGCGGGCGCGCGGATCCGTACGCCTTGGTCCCGCCCCGTCGCCTGCGACGGGCCGTCGACAGTTGACCGCTCGACGACTGACCCCGCTTCGGCGATATTGAACGTCAGGCGTTGGGGCTGAGCATCAGCCTCGACGAGCTGGCGATCGGGTTCACCCTCGGGTGGCCCACCTCATGGACCGGCATGCCGTGATCACGCCGGAGGAAGGCCGGATTCCGATACGGTCGACCTCGCCGCGGAGTGCGAGGGCCGCTCGCCTCCGCCTTCTACGCCGTCCTCGCCACCGGCGCCGTGCTGGGCAGCCTCCTCGCGCTGGCCGGGATCAGCCCGATCCGGCTGCTGTTCATCGCCAGCATCATCGCCGGCGTCGCCGCCCCCATCGGCCTGGTCCTGCTCGTCCTCGTCGCCGGCAGCACCCAGCTGATGCAGCACTACGCCGCCGGCCGCCCACTGCTGACCGCCGGCTGGATGGTCGCCGCTCTGGTCAGCACCGTCTCGATCGTCTACCTGGCCCAACAACTTCACCTGCTGGGTGGGCAGCGATAGCGGCGTCGGTCCCGCGGGTCTACCCACGCACGTCGTGGGAGGGCGAACGCAGTCCCTCACGCCCTGACCGCAGCTCGGGTTCGCATAGGGGCTCTGCGGAGGACAGGTACGGGGTCGTAAGCTGGCGAAACGTGCCAGATATCCCCTCGACGGTGATCATGCTCAGCTACGGTGGTCCGCCAGCGCCGACTCTCGGTGGCTCAGCTGGTGCCTGGCGACTCGATCCGCTGATGCTCGTGGTCGGACTACTGGCCGCCATCGGCTACCTCGTCGGCGTGGCACGGCTACGAGGTGCGGGCGGAAGCTGGCCGGTCGCTCGTACCCTGGCGTTTGTCGGCCTGGGAATCGGCAGCCTGGCCGTGTCGTCGATGGGCTGGCCCGAGGTCTACGCACCTGCGCTGTTCTCGGTCTATTCCGGGCAGCTGATGTTGCTGCTCCTGATAGTGCCGTGCCTCCTCGCACTGGGGCGTCCGATCGGCCTGGCCAAGGCGGCGCTCACCCCGGGAGGGGTGGCGCGGCTGGAGGCGGCACTCGGCAGCGGGTGGGCCAGATTCTTCACCGTGCCGGTGATCAGTCCGCTGCTGCTCGGGGTGACCCCGTTTCTGATCTTCTTCACCCCGATATACCGGCTGAGCTTGGCCCACACCATGCTGTTGTCGGTAACACACCTGCTGCTGCTGGCCCTCGGGTTGGCCGTGCTGGTGCCCCTGTGGGAGTCCGACACCATCGCCGCGCGGATTCCGTACGCGATGGTGATGTTGTTCGCCTTCATCGAACTGCTCGCCGATGCCGTGCCCGGGATCGTGATCCGTCTCAACACCCACGTCATAGCGGCCGACTACTTCACGATGCTCGCCCGCCCGTGGGGGCCCAGCCCACTTCACGACCAGCAACTGGGCGGAGACCTGTTGTGGTGTCTGGGCGAAGCGATCGACCTGCCATTCATGGTCATGCTGCTGGTGCAGTGGGTGCGCTCCGACGCCCACGACGCAGCCCGGGTCGACCACGCCCTCGACATGGCCGTGCCCGCCGCGGTCGGTGCCAATCAACCCAGCGGCGGCGGTATCGAAGCGGACGGCGGGCTGAGCCAGCCCTGGTGGGAGGTTGACGCGTCGGTCTTCGGCGACCGGGCGGACAACGACCAGCGCCGCATCTTATAGCGAGCGGCCGGTGAGTCGGGGGTACGCGACCTTCACGTGTTGGAGGGCGGCCAGGTACCCGGTGGCGGTGATCGCGAGGATGGCCAGCAAGACGAGGGGTGGAGCCTGGAAGCCGAGCCTGGGCGCCGCCGGTGTGTAGGGAAGCAAGATTGCGATGCCGCAGGCGGCGAACGCGGCCAACGCGACCGGGGCCGTGGTGCGGCTGTGCCGCAACGGCACCCTGGCGGTCCGAATGACCTGGACGGCGAGGATCTGGGTGAGCAGATTTTCGATGAACCAGCAGGTGTGAAACAGGGCTTGCCCGCTTGTGCCGTCGACGGACAGGAGGTGTCCGAGCAGCCAGAAGGTGGCCAGGTCGAAAAGAGAACTGAGTGGGGCGAAGCAGGCGATGAAGCCGAGCAGGTCACGGGTCGACCAGCGCTGTGGTTTCCGCAGTTGGTCGGGGTCGACGCGGTCCAGCGGCAGGGCCAGTTGGGCGAGGTCGTAGCACAGGTTCTGTGCCAGCAGTTGCAGCGGCAGCATCGGCAGGAACACTCCGGCGGCCAGGACGCTGAGGACGTTGCCCAGGTTGGCGCTGAGGGTGCCGCCGACACCACCGGGCAGCTCAACCGCGAACTGGGCACCGATATCAGCCTGGAAGACCTGCACCCCAAAACCTTGGTACGCAAGCACCTGCTCAGCGAAGAAGACGAAGCCGCGCTGCGCGCACGGTTCCAGCAACTCGCCGACGATCTGCAGACGACCGCCAGCGCCCTCGACCCAGCCACGACCCCACACGCCGGACCGGCGACAACCGGTCAAATAGACGTTGCCAACCGCAGGTCGATGTACCTCGACGCCACCTGACGGTCATTCCGCCAGCGGGCCATCAGCGTCGCTCGTCAGCGGCCCGGCCGCCGACCTGCTTGCACTGCTGCCTCCCCTCCCGCCCGGAGAGGCGACCGATGGCAGCGCCCCACGCCGACCGGCGCACCCGATCACTGACTCGTACAAGACCCGAGTACGGTGCCCGCGCCGCCCGTGCGCTTCGACGGTGAGCTGCACGGCGGATCACACTGGCCGATAGCTCTCGTTGGACCTCGAGTGATTGCTGGTTGTCTGGACAGGTGACGGACCCACGGCAGACCCGACCACGGCCGACTTCGGCGGATACGGTGGTCAAGGTAGTCCTCGTCCTGATCGCGGTCGCGCTAGCGGCATTTCTTCTCCTGGCGATCTGGCCCTAGCGGGAGGTGCGTGAGTCCTCGACCAAGGTCAGCCAGGTGTGGCCATGGCCGGTGGCTGCTCCCCTCACGATGCGCCGACGACCTGCAATGGCACGGGTGCGCTGAACTTGCCGGCCAGCCGGCCGATTACCTGGTACTGCCCGATCGGCGCCGCCGGGCGGTTGCTGCAACCTGCGGTCGTCACGGTGGCATCCCAGACCACGTGGAAGTCAGCCTCCACGCCGGGGGTGAAGGTGCGCACGTCGCTGCCGGAGCCGGCGTCACAGGCGTCGGACGACCACACCTTGGTCGTGCCCTGCTGTAGGTACAGCTCCTGGGGGGAATCACCGACGTCGCGAGTGCACGACCGCGCGACGATATTCTTGATCTTGAGGACAATTCGGATCGGTTGTCGGTACCCGGTGGTTGGTCTTTCGGGTATCGCCGTGACAGCGATGTCGGTGTCGGAACACGGCGGGGCCGGCGGGTCTGCCAGCGGGTCTGCGGGCGAGTCTGGTTGGCGGCCGCCAGCCGTCTCGGCGGGTGCTGCCGATAGCGACGGCGACGATGGCGCCTGCGGAAGCGCCGAACCGGTAGCCGGGCTCACGGCGAGGCTCTGACGGCCCAGTTGGGTACGCGACCAGGGCGTGTTGGCGCCTGAGCACAGGTAGGCCACCGCCGATATTGCTGCCAGTACGCCGCAGAGGACAAGAATGCGGCGACGCCAATAGACCGCCACGGGCAAGGGCCCAACCGTCAGTCTCACGACTGGCTAACGCTAGTGCCGCGACCGCCTCTTTGTGAAGGCAACAGGCCCGAGCAGGCACTACGACCCGAGAGTGACCCACACCAGCGCGACGAACCCGGCGATCATGCAGTACAGCGCGAACGGGTTGAGGGTGCGGGTCTCGAAGTAACGGGTGAGGAAGCGCAGAGACACGTACGCCGCGGCGCCGGCGACCAGGCTGCCGACCAGTACCGGGCCAAGGACACCGCGACCGGCCGGCCCGGCGAGCTCGGGGAGCTTGAGCACACCGGCCGCGGCGATGACCGGGGTGGCCAGCAGGAACGCGAACCGGGCCGCGTCCTCGTGCGACAGCCCCTTGAGCAGCCCCGCGGCGATCGTCGAGCCGGAACGGCTGATACCGGGTAGCAGCGCGAGGATCTGCGCTCCGCCGACCTGCAGCGCCTCTTTCCACGACAGCCGGGTCAGCCGCCGATCCGAGGCCAGCGCGGCCGCCTCGTCGTCGTGGCCGTGCCCGGCGGACACCCCTGACCCGGCGCCGGCGTAGCCAGTCGAGGCGTACACCTGCCCGCCCCGGCCGTCCCGGCCGCCCGTCAGGCCGACCGGTACCGGTTCGCCGTACGTCCCCACGTCCGCAGACACGCCGCCACGCCGGCCCAGCCGCTCGACGGTGGCGAGAACCACGCCGTTGAGAATCAGAAAGATCGCGGCCGGAACCGGTCGCCCCAGCGTGGTGCGCACGACGTGTTCGAGCGCGAGGCCGGCGATCCCGACCGGGATCGTGGCGACCACGAGCAGCCACGCCAGCCGTTCATCCGGCGTACGGATGGCACGGTTGCGCACCGACGTGACCAGCCCCAGCACGATGCGCGTCCAGTCCCGGCGGAAGAAGACCACCAGTGCCACGGCCGTGGCGACGTGCACTGCGACGAGGAACGCCAGGTAGGGCGACTGGTCGGCCGACATGCTCAGGTCGCGGGCCCAACTGCCTCCGACGAGGGCGGGGACCAGCACCGCGTGTCCCAGGCTGGAGACCGGGAACAGTTCCGTCACGCCCTGCAGTAATCCGACGACGATCGCTTCCAGGTAGGTCAGGTGCGGGTGAGCCATTTCGTAACCTCGATACATCTTCCAGGCACGCGGCGTGCGCGCCAGTGGCGGACAGCGCGCAAGCATTACACCCTTCCGACCCAGCCCGCGTCGCGCGACCCGGGCCCCATGGCCCATCCGGGTGTGGTAGGCACGTTCCATGGCGCTCGGACAGCGCGACACCGGGTCCGGCAAGGCATCCCGGGCATCGACTCGGCCGCCGCTGCGGCTACGTGACGTCCACCCCACCCGCCGCGGTCTCGTGCTGGCCTGGTGGGCGTTCACCCTCACCTTCGCCGGCCTGCGACTGCTCACCTGGCTGATCCACGTCCGGGGCCTGGGCAACGTCAACGCCGGCGGGGTGCACATCCACCACTACGTGTGGGGAATCCTGACGCTGATCGGCGTCGCTGCCGCCGGCCTGGTCGAGCGCTCACCGTCCTGGCACGCAACGATGGGCCTGCTGTTCGGCGTTGGACTCGCGCTGGTGGTCGACGAGGCCGCGCTGCTCATCGATCTCAAAGACGTGTACTGGCAGACCCAGGGAGCGATCAGCTTGACGTTCTCTCCGCCCTAAAGGACGGAGATTCCCTCCACGCTGCGCGTGGAACACGCGGCGTCCGGGTGGATTCCTGCTTCCCGGCGCGGCGCCGGCACGGGTGCCGGTCTTACCTGCGCTCCACGGTCGTTTGAGTTGTCCGCCCGTCCGGCGGCCAACACGTTCTTCGCGGCGTTGTGGTCGCGGTGGTGGGTGCTGCCGCACGGGCACACCCACGACCGGACCGACAGACCCATCTTGTCGTTGATCCGGCCGCAGGCCGAGCACATGCGGGTGGACGGGAAGAACCGATCCACCCGGCCGAACGTGCGCCCGTACCGGGCGG
>JAOPWA010000658.1 GCA_025965915.1 Dactylosporangium sp.
CGTTGTCGGTGCGTCCCCGTACGATCACGACCGGGCAGGGCGCCTGCGTGGCGACCCGGGTGCTGACCGAGCCGGCGAGCAGGCTGGCGAAGCCGCCCGCGCCGCGGCTGCCGACAACGACCATGCCCGCCTCGTCTGCCGCTGCGAGCAGGACCGGTGCCGGCTCACCCAGCACCGCCCGGCCGTGGACGTGCGCGTGCGGTGCGGTGGTACGCGCCTCGGCGACCGCCGCGTCGACGACGGCCGAGGCGAAATCCTTCACCTGCTCGGCAAGCTCAGGGCTGGCCGCCAGCCGCGCTCCCGGCACCCGCCAGTGGTAGGCGAGCACCACCTCGAGCTCGACGTGGTGGAGCTGCGCCTCCCGCGCCGCCCAGTGCAGGGCCTCCAGGCTGCACGCGGAACCGTCAACGCCAACAACGATCTTCGCGTGGTCCATGATGCGCCCCCTCGTCCGAGCACCGGTCAGTCGGTCGGTCGCACGATGACGACCGGGCACGGGGCGTGTTCGATCAGGGCGCGACCGATCGACCCGAGCAGTAGGCCGCGCAGACCGCCGCAGCCGCGTGAGCCCACCACGACCAGGCTGGCGCCGTCTGCGGCCGTGGCGAGCGCGCCGGCCGCGGACTTTCCGCGGATGATCTCGATGCGCACTCCCCGCCGGATGAAGACCGCTGGCCTGCTCATCACGCTTCCCGGCTCGGCTGGATCAGACAGGGCCGAACGTCACATCGGCGCGATCCCTGCCGACGCGAGCCGGCTCACGATCTCGACCCAAGTGCGGGACCATTTTCCCGGCGGGGCGGGACCGTTGGGTCTGGGCGTTGCGGGGCTGCCGTGGACACGGTGGAAGGTAGGAAGGCTGAACACCGGCCGGCAGGAGGAACGACGATGCGAGTTCGGGACATCATGAGCAGTCCGGTGCACGCGGTCCGGGATGACAGTTCGATCGAAGATGCCGCGGCAATGCTCGCGGCCCGCGACATTGCCGCGGCGCCGGTACTGGACGAGGCCAATGAGGTCATGGGTATGGTCAGCGAGGCCGACCTGTCGCGCAACCGGGTGCCCGCCGACCCGGCCGTGCACCCGTGGCGCAGCACCGGCCGCGAGAGCCTCACCCGGCCCGGATCCGTGGCGGACGTGATCACGACGTGGGTGGTGACGGCGCGGCCGTCCGATGACGTGGCCGACATCGCGCAGACCATGTTGGAGCGTGACATCCGCAGCGTCCCGATCGTCGACGATGGGAAGCTGGTGGGCATCATCAGCCGGCGCGACATCATGCGCGCGATGGTGTGCACCGACGACACGCTCCGCCAGGAGGCGCAGCACCGGCTCGACGAGTACGCCGGCGGGGTCCGCCGGTGGACCGTCGCGGTCGCCGACGGCATCGCCGTGATTGACGGGTCTTTCGACGACGACGTCGAGCGCGAGCTTGTCGCCGTGCTGCTGCGCACCGTGCCCGGCGTGGCCGCCGCCCGCGTGTCCCAGCCCGCGTGAGAGCGAACCCGGTGAGGCGTGACTGACGGAGATCGTGATGGCTACGGGGAGGTTGCCACCGGTGCTCGCCGGCATCGACGGCTCAACCGACAGTATGGCTGCCGCGCAGTTGGCCGCCGTCGAAGCACGGCGGCGGAACCTGCCGCTGCGGCTGGTCCTTTCCCGTCCGCACCCGCCGGTGCTTGGTGAGGTGGCGTCCATCGGGTGGCGGCTGCCCGACAACAACCAGCAGGCCGTCGACCGAGCCGTGCGGCGCATCCGCGACACCTGGCCCAGGCTCGGCGTGGTCACGGACGCGCCCGGGCGCGATCTCGTCGACGCCCTCGTCGATCAGTCACGCGACGCGGCGCTTCTCGTCGTCGGCGCCCAGCATCTCGGTGGGTACGACCGCCTGCTCGGCCGATGGTTGAACGACCGGGCTGCCACCCACGCGCACTGCCCGGCGCTTGTGGTACGGAACGGTGCCGACGCCGGCGCCACACAGGTTACGGGTCGACCGGTACTCATCGGCGTCGACGGTTCCGAGCACTGCGCCGCGGCGATGCCGCTCGCCGTCGAGGAGGCCCTGCTGAGGGGTGTGCCGCTGTGGGCGGTCAGCGTTCACTGCGTCGGTCCTCGCAGCACGGACGACGTCGACGGCGCCTGCGGCTACCGTGCGTCGACGGCGCAGGCCCAGGCGGCCGATCTCATCGTCCACGCGCTGACCGGGTGGACCGACCGGTACCCGGGGTTGGAAGCGATCCGGCAGCCGATGTACGCGCCGGACGTGGCCGCCGCGCTCGTGGACGCCTCGGCCGCGGCTGACCTCGTTGTCGTCGGTTGCCGCGGGCACAGCGCGATCACCAGCCTCCGACTCGGATCGGTCAGCCGGGCGCTGGTCCAACACGCCCACTGTCCGGTACTCGTCGCGCACGCCTGGGGAGATCGCCGCGCGGTGAACGAGCCGGTCACCGTCGGGCGCGCGGGGACGGTCCCTGGTGTCAACCACGTGACCACCTACCGCTGCCGCGTCCACTCCGATCAGGCCCCGCCAGGGCTGCGAGGCAACGTGCCCGAGGTCGTCGCCGCGCCCGAGTGGCGCATCACCGTCGACGGGTTCGACCCCCGCCTGGAGCGGGTCCACGAATCGCTGCTGACGCTTGCGGATGGACGCCTCGGCACGCGCGGCAGCCCGCTGGTGGGCGACGGGGCCACGACGCCAGGGGTGTTCCTCGCCGGGTGCTACGACGGTGCGGGTCCCGAAACGGAGCTCGCCCGGCTGCCATCGTGGTCACGCTTGACGGGGGAAGAGGCGCTTCGCCCGTGTCGACGAACGATCGACCTGCACACCGGGGTCTTGTACGAGGAAGGAACACTCACCGCGCTGCGGTTCTCGTCGCTCGCCCGGCCCGGCACGGTCGCGATGCGCGTGGACGGAGACCACGACCTGCTCCCATCCGGCGGCGCGACAACGATCCGCGGGCCGGCCATCGCGGCGTTGCGCGACAGCCGCCACGGCGGCGTCTTCGAGCGGGTCGGTGCCTACGACCTCGACGCGAGTGCCGCCGAGGCAGCGGCCGGGGTAGCTGAGGAGGCCGGCTTCGAGTGTTTACTGCGAGAGCACCGCGAGGCGTGGTCGTGGCGCTGGCAGGAAGCGGATGTCGTCGTCGACGGCGACCCGGACCTGCAGCGTGCGATCCGCTTCGCGCTCTTCCACCTGATGGCTTCCGTCGGCGAGCGGGGAGAGGCGGCCGTCGGCGCGCGCGGGCTGAGCGGGCCGGCGTACCGGGGGCACGTCTTCTGGGACAGCGACGTCTTCGTGCTCCCGTTCCTCGCCGCCACCCACCCCGCCGCCGCCCGCGCGATGCTCGAGTACCGGGCCCGTCGCCTGCCCGCCGCACGTGCCGCGGCGCGCAGACGCGGGCGGACGGGCGCGCGCTTCCCGTGGGAGTCCGCCGCGGACGGCGTTGACGTCACACCCACCTCGGCCCGGCTGCCGACCGGCGAACTCATCCGTGTCCGGACGGGCGAACTGGAGGAGCACATCGTCGCGGACGTCGCGTGGGCAGCGGCGTACTACCTCGACTGGACCGGCGACGCGGACTTTGCCGCTGGTGCGGGGCGCGACCTGCTGGTCGAGACCGCGCGCTACTGGGCTTCTCGGATGCGCCTCGACCACGACGCACGTGCGCACATCGACGGCGTGACCGGCCCGGACGAGTACCACGTGCTGGTCGACGACAACGCGTACACGAATGTGATGGCGCGGTGGAACCTGCGGCGGGCGGCGGCCCTGGACGGCGTTGCGGAGGCCGAACGGGCCACCTGGCGAACCATCGCCGATGCGCTCGTCGACGGGTATGACCCGCGCACCGGGGTGTACGAGCAGTTCGCGGGCTTCTTCGGGCTTGAACCGATAATGATCGCCGAGATATCGCCACGCCGGCCGGTCGCCGCGAATCTGATGTTGGGGGCCGAGCGGACCGCGCAGACGCAGGTGGTCAAGCAGCCGGACGTCCTCATGCTGCACCACCTCGTCCCCGACGAGGTCGCGCCCGGCTCGCTGCTGGCCAACCTCGACTTCTACGAGCCGCGCACCGCGCACGGCAGTTCCCTGTCGCCGGCGATCTACGCGGCACTGCTGGCCCACGCGGGGCGGTTCGAACCGGCGCTCGAATGGCTGCGGGTCGCTGCCCGCATCGATCTCGACGACCTCACCGGCACCACCGCGGGTGGTCTGCATCTGGCGACGATGGGAGGACTGTGGCAGGCACTGGCGTTCGGCTTCGCCGGCGTACGGGCAACGACGGGACACCTACTCATCGACCCTCGCCTGCCGCCGCAGTGGAACGCGCTCGAACTCGGGCTGCGCTATCGCAATGTGCCGTTCCGACTGCGCATCCAGCCGCAGGCGGTCGAGATCGACTCCGACGCGCTGGAGCTTCGGCGGACCGGCGTCCGCTGGGAGGTAGTACCGAAATGAGACACGTGCTCGCGGCGCTCGACCGCAGCCCCGCGGCCAAACCGGTACTAGCCGCCGCCCGCGCGCTCGCCGCGCTCCTCGGCGTCGGGGTGGAGGCGCTGCACATCAAAGTCGACAGTGCGGATGTGCCGCGCAGCCTCGCGGCACAAGCCGGTGTACCGCTGCGTGTCGTCGACGGCGACGTCGTCGCAAGACTCGTCGAGGCGGCCGAAGCCAGCGAGGTCGCGGCGCTCGTCATCGGCGCGCGCGCCATCCCGACCGACCCACGGCCGCTGAGCGCCACCGCCGCCGCGGTCGCGACAACGGTGGCGAAGCCGGTGGTCGTCGTTCCGCCCGATGCAGATCCCCATGCCACGTACACCCGTGTTCTTGTGCCGCTTGAAGGCAACGCCCCGACGTCGCTGGCGCCACGGCCGTTGATCGAACTCGCGGCGGACGGCGGACTCGACATCGTCGTCCTGCACGTCACCGGACTCGAAACGATGCCCGCCTTCACCGACCAGCCCCAGCACGAGCACGCAGTCTGGGCAAGTGAGTTCCTGGCCCGCCACTGTCCCTGGGGATCCGGCGTTGTCCGGTTCGAGACGCGCCTGGGCCGAAGCGAGGACCTTGTTCCGTACGTCGCGCGCGAGTTCGGCTGCGACCTGACCGTGCTCGGTTGGTCGCAGGAGTTCACTGCCGGCCGGGCTCGCGTTGTCCGCGCGACCCTTGAGCGGTCCAGCGTGCCGGTCATGCTCGTCTCCGTGCGCGCTTTGACCACGGCTGCCGGCGCAGCCGGTTGACCATGTCGGGTGTCCGGCAGCCCCTCCTGCGCCTGGCACACCACGCCGGCACGGTGTCCGGTCAGTCTGGGCTGTGGGCAGCTTCAGGGGCGGGTGCCTGACTCGCCTGGGGCCGTTGGCGTGGTGGCGTTTGGCGGTCGGGAGGGCGATGGTCACGGTGAGGCCGCCGTCGGGTGTGCGGTCGCGTCGCAGGGTGCCGCCCATGGTTTCGGTGAGCTCGAGGGCGCCGTTGCGTTGTGGAACCGGCGGACGTGTTGAACCCGCGCCCGGTCGGCGGTCAGATCGCTTGGGCGAGTTCGGTGAACGCGGCGGCGACCCGCGTCATCGGCGGGACGTCGACGGCGAGTTCGTAGTGGCCGCGTCGAAGACATCCCACGCGGTTAGGTTGTCAAGCCGCGGCGGCGAGTGGTTCGGTTTGGGCTGTCGGGAACGCGGTGGCTTCGTCGTAGCGCTGGCCGGTTTGTAGGCAGTGGTACAGGCAGCCGAGCAGTCGGTTGTTGAGATTGCGTAGCGCGGCGGCATGGCGGCCGCCGGCGGCGCGGCGGCGGTCGTAGTGCGCGCGGGCACCCGGTGAGGCGGTCAGAGCGGCGAACGCCCATAAGTAGCCGGCGGTGGCCAGCCGCTGGTTTTTGATCCGGCGGTGCAGCACGACGTGGCTTTTGCCGCTGGCTCGGGTGATCGGGGCGGCGCCGGCATAGGCTTTGAGCGTTCGCGGATCGGCGAATCGGGATCGGTCGTCGCCGATCTCGGCGAGTACCCGGGCGCCGGTGAGTCGACCGAGGCCCGCGAAGCTGGTGATGATCTCGGCGTCCGGGTGCTGGTTAAAAGCCTGTTCGGTGGCGTCGGCGAGGACGTCGGCGTTGACGGCGGCGGCGTCCAGGGCGCGGAGCAGGGCTACGGTCTGGGTGCCCATGGCGTCTTCGACGAGCGGGAGTTGACGCATCTGCTCGCCGCGCAAGGCCTGCTGCAGGCGGGCGGCTTCGGCCTGGATGCCGCGTTGGCGGCCGGCGCGGCGTAGCAGCGCCGCGAGCTGGGATTTGGTCAGCTTCGCCGCGAGGGTCGGGGTCGGCGCCGCGGCCAGGATGCCCCGGGCGTCGGGGCGCATGATGCCGTCGCGGGCGCCGGCGAAGGCGTGCAGGAACGCCGGGTAGTACTCGCGCAGATGCGAGCGCAGCTTATTGTGGGCCTGGGTGCGGTCCCAGACCGCGTCCTGCTGAGCGCGGGCCAACACCGCGATCGCCTGGCCTAGCTCGGAGTCGGCCGGCAGCGGCCGGTGGGCGGCCAGGTCGGTGCGCAGGATGTTGGCCAGCACCACCGCGTCGCCGTGATCGGACTTCTTACGCGAGACCGTATACCGGTCCCGGTAGCGGGCCACCGCCATCGGGTTGATCGCGAATACCTTCCGCCCGGTCGCCCGCAGGCAGGCCACCAGCAGTCCGCGTGAGGTTTCGATCGCCACCGGCACCGGCGCCTCGGCGTGGTCGCCGTGCTCGGCCAGCACGGCGCTGTTGCATTAAGCGATCTTCAAGATCACTGGCCGCAGAACTTCTCATGAGATCGAATTCGGCCGCTCAGCTCGGCCTAGAAGATCGGGACAAACGTGATCCTATTGTCAGCAGTGAACCGCGACTGATGGCTGTCTTGCCGCCCGTCTTCAGTATCGTGGCGGAAAATCTGCGGCGTCAAGATCGCGCGATGGCTTAACGCAACAGCGCCGACGCTGGCACCGAGGCAGGCGAGTTGCCGGGTAACGCTGAGCGTGCCGGGCAATGGCGCACCGGCCACGGCGAGGCGTCGCACCGCCGGGCCGCGCACGCCGAGCGTCACCCGGTCGTCAGCGAGCCCGAAAACCTCACCCGCGCGAAGACCTTGGCCGGCCGCGAGCCACGTAGCGAGCCGGTACCGGTTTGCTGGTGCACGCGCTCGCGCACAGGATGAGCGCCAACACAGCGGCTACCGGTTCATATGCCGCGCCTCGCGTCCGCTCTTTCGGTGAGCTTTTCACCGGCGGCTATCGCCTCGGCGAGTGTGGGGTAGCGGTCAACCTCGTCGACCATCATCCGGTTGTCGTCTGTCCAATCCACTCGCGACATTCGCGCCTCAGTGCCACCCTCGGCCACAAGAATGATGTACGGCGATGGAGTCAGAATGACGTAGGTGCCTCGGGACTGGTTGAGCATGGTGCTCACTTCCCTTGTTCGAGTCACTGTGGACCGGGCAGCGGTTACCTAGACCGGGCATGATGGAGCGGGTCCGACGCCAACCCCTGTCGTTGCCCGTGACGACCGGTGTCCACGACAGACACGCCTAGCCGGCATCACGTCGGTCGATGTCACGTTGTCAGTCATCGCCGCTCGCCCCTCCTCCGTGCGTGGTGACCCTGGTTGCCGCGTCGCTCCATATGTTCCTGTAGAGAGATCGCGTCGAGCATTCCGGCCATCCGGGCACACTCGAGCAGACTCGCCCAACATCTCAGTGTCGGATTGTCGAAGAAACGATTCATCCACCGGATCATTCTCGTGTCGTATGCGCCGAGGTTGACGCCGCGTAGCGTGTTCATCAGGGCCGCGTCGCGTTCCTCGACGGTGGCCGGTCCGATCGGCTCTTTGTCGAGGGGCCCACGAGGCACGAACGGCTCATTCACGGCCGCACTCCGGCTAACTCGTCGGGGTAGCAGCGTGGGCACGCAGCCACACCGAACGCGAGGCACGCGCGCAACATCGCTGGCTTACCGGCCACGATGGCACTGCCGCAGTGTGAGCGATAGGGGTTGTCATCGGCCGATCAGTGCAACATCAGACCCGCTTAGCGGATCGTCGCACAGCCAACCGGGTTGATCGGGTGTAATAGATATTGGGTCATCGCCTCCCAGCAGGTCGGTAATCAAGGGGTCGGTCGGCGTTCACGCGCGGGCCTGGTCGGGTGGCCCGCGGGAATCTCACCCCCGGGCTCCCGCAGAACGGAGCGCGATGGGGACTGTTGCATTGAGCCATCGCGCGCTCTCAGCGCCGCAGATTTTCCGTCATGAGGCTCGAGAGGGGCGGCAAGACAGCCATCAGTAGCTGGATAGCGCAGACAACAGGATAGCTTTTGTCCCGATCCTATAGGCGGGGTTGAGCGCCTGAGTTCGATCTCGCAAGAAGTTCTGCGGCCAGCGATCTTGAGGATCGCTTAATGCAACAACGCCATCCCGGCTGGGGGCATCGCCGGATCCAGGGGAACTGGTCGGGCTTGGCCACAGGGTCGGTGCCGGCACCATTCGCCGGATCCTCGCCGCCACCAGGATCGATCCGGCGCCCCGCGACGCCGACACCAGTTGGCGTACCTTCCTGCGAGCGCAGGCGTCCGGACTGCTCGCGACGGACTTTTTCCACATCGACACCGTCACGCTGCGCCGGCTGTCCGTGCTGTTCCTGATGGAGATCGCCACCAGACAGGTACCTATCCTCGGTGTGACGGCACATCCGACCGCCGAGTGGACCACCCAGCAGGTCCGCAACCTGGCCATCGATCTGGGCGAGCGAACCGCGGGGTTTCGGTTTCTGACCCGCGACCGGGACGCCAAGTTCGCCGGATCGTTCGACGCGGTGTTCGCCGCCGAAGGCATCGACGTGGTCAAGACCCCACCGCGGACGCCGCGGGCGAACGCCTTCGCGGAACGCTTCGTCCGCTGCGTCCGGGCCGAGTGCACCGACCGGATGCTCATCTACAACGAGCGGCACGCCCGCGCCGTCCTCGGTGACTACGAGCACCACTTCGACCGGCACCGTCCACACCAGAACCTGGATCAGCACCCGCCCGACCACAACGCCGGCGCGGTGATCGCGATCGACTCGCCGGTACGGCGACGACGCATCCTCGGCGGTGTCATCAACGAATACCGCAGGGCAGCCCGACCTCAGTGAAAG
>JAOPWA010000027.1 GCA_025965915.1 Dactylosporangium sp.
CCGCCGGGCGTCCGCTGGAGACCCTGCACGCGCTGGCCGGCCTCGGAGTCCGGATCGCGATCGACGACTTCGGCACCGGATACTCCAACCTGGCCTACCTGCGCAGCCTGCCGGTACACAGCCTCAAGCTGGCCGGCTCGTTCGTCGCCGGGCTACGTCCACCGGACTCCCCCGACCCGGTCGACAAGGAGATCGTGGCGACCCTGATCAAGCTGGCCCACACGCTGCACCTCACGGTCACCGCCGAGGGCGTGGAGACCCCGCAGCAGGCCGCCCGGCTGCGCACGCTCGGCTGCGACACCGCACAGGGCTGGCACTACGCCATGCCCGGCCCACCCGATCAGGTCATCGCATTCTTGGACGCGGCGACGCTCCACCGCCAGGCGACGAGCGCGCTGACCCTGCCCTGAACGGGGCCGGGCCAGCGCCTCGCGCACCGGTCAGACGTCGTCCCAGCGGAACAGCCGGGCCGCCAGCAGCGAGACCACGATCGCGAAGCCGGCGAGAATGCCCAGCTCGGGAAGGGCCGACTCCGGCCCCTTCCCACGGACCATGACGTCGAGCAGCGCCTGGTTCATGTGCCGCAGCGGGAAGATCTCCGCCACGTTCTGCAGCCACTTCGGTGCCCCGTCGAGCGGGAAGAACGAACCGGACAGGAACGCCATCGGCAGTACGACCAGCTGGGCAATCATGTTGGCCGCTTCCTGGGTCTTCGCCCAGGCGCCGGCAAGTAGCCCGATGGACAGGAACGCCAGCGTGCCGACCAGGACCACCGGAATCGACATCCACCAGTAGCTCGACAGCTTCAGACCGAAGAACGGCGTCATCGCCACGCCGAGGAAGATGGCGGTCTGCGCGAGGGCGACGCCGACGCTGACGCCGACCCGGGCACCGATCACCGATACGGTACGCACCGGTGAAAGCCGCAGTCGCCGCAGAATCCGCTTCTGCCGCCACGTCACCAGCGTCAGGGCGGCGCCGAAGGTCGCGCCGGTGGCGATCGCCCAGCCGAGCAGCCCCGGGGTCACGAACTGGATGGCCTTGAGTGACTTGTCCTCTACCTGCTGCGCGTCGAGCTTGAGCCGGCCCGGAGTAGCGGAAAGGGCCAGGTTGGACTGCTGCACCAGCCTGTCGAAGACGCTCTGGACGGTGCCGGCGCGCACCGGGTCGGCGGCGGAGTAGTGCACCACGACCGTGTCGCCGTGCTGCTCGATCGCGGCCTCGTAGTCGCCCTTGCGCACCGCGTCGAGCGCCTTCGCCGGGTCTGCCATCTTCGTCACGGCAAGGACCTTGCCGAGGTCGGCCTTCGCCTCGGCCGGCACCTGGTCGATGACGGCGACCTGACCCACCTCGATCACCTTCGACCGGGAAACGCCCTGGTTCTTCATCAGGCCGCCGAAGACGACGAGGAACATCAGCGGGAACAGGATCGTGAAGAACAGTGCGGTGCGGTCCCGGACAAAGCCGAGGAGCATCGCGCGGGACAGACTCAGAAAGCCACGACTCACGCGCGGTACTCCCGTCCGGTCAGGCTGAGGAAGACGTCTTCGAGCGTGGCGCCGCGCACCGAAAGCCCGCGCAGCGCGCTGCGCTCGGCGAGCGCGGCGAGCACGGGCGCCGGGGTACGGGTGACGAGCGTGAGTGAGACGCCGTCGTCGTCGACCGTCGCGCCGTCGAACAACTGGCGCGCCTCCTCGATGGGGATCGTGCCGGTCTCGATGGAGATACGGGTTGCCGAGTCGAGGCCGCGTACCAGTTCCGCCGGCGGCCCCAGCTCCAAGATCTTGCCATGGTCCATGATCGCGACCCGATCGCAGAGGATCTCCGCCTCGTCCATGTAGTGGGTGGTGAGGACGATGGTTCGGCCCTGCGTGTTGATCGTCCGCAGCAGATCCCAGAGGTTGCGGCGGGCCTGCGGGTCGAGCGCGGCCGTCGGCTCGTCGAGGAAGACCAGCTCGGGGTCGTGTACGAGCGCACATGCGATCGACAGCCGCTGCATCTGGCCACCCGACAGCTTCTCCGCACGGACGTCGGCTTTGTCGGCGAGTCCGACCAGCTCGAGCATGTCGTCGGCCTTCTTCGGCCCGACCCCGTACAGCGAGGCGAACGTGCGGATCTGCTCGCGGGCGGTCAGCCGCTCGAAGAACGACGACGCCTGCAACTGCACCCCGATCCTGGGCAGCAGTGCCGGGTTGCGCGGCCACGGCGAGTCGCCGAACAGTCGCACCTCGCCGGCGTCCGCCTCCCGCAGCCCCTCGACGATCTCCAGAATCGTCGTCTTGCCCGCCCCGTTCGGGCCGAGGATGCCGAAGAACTCTCCGTCATCCACCTCGAACGAGACGCCGTCGACGGCCTTGACCGCTCCGTACGCTTTTTGTAGTCCGTTGACCACGATGGTCGATGCCATGGCTGGCAGAGTAGCGAGTGCGGGCACGCCACGGTCGCGCGACGGGCGGCATGTTGGTCTTGGGATTCCATCCGTTCGGACGGGCCTGGCCCGTCTAGGGGCTGCACCGGCAACGGAGCCTGGGCCACACTTGCGGAGTGAATTCTCGGTACATCGCCGCCATCGACCAGGGCACGACGTCGACCCGCTGCATCATTTTCGACGCCGACGCCGCTATCGTCTCCCTCGACCAGCGGGAGCACCGCCAGCTCTACCCGAAACCGGGCTGGGTGGAGCACGACGCGGCTGAGATCTGGCACAACACCGAGGCGGTGGTTCGCGGCGCGCTCGACCGTGCCGGGCTGAGCCGGGCCGACCTGGCCGCGGTCGGGATCACCAACCAGCGCGAGACGACCCTGCTGTGGGACGCGGCGACCGGCGAACCGGTACACAACGCGATCGTCTGGCAGGATACCCGCACCGATCGGTTGATCGCGGAACTGGGCGGCGGCGACATGGACCGCTTCCGGGAGAAGTCCGGCCTGCCCCTGGCCACGTACTTCTCCGCACCTAAGATCCGCTGGCTACTGGACACCGTTCCCGGCCTGCGCGAGCGCGCCGAAAAGGGCGAGGTGCGGTTCGGCACGATGGACACCTGGCTGATCACCAAGCTCACCGGGCGGCACGCCACCGACGTCACCAACGCCAGCCGGACCATGCTGATGAACCTGTCCACTCTGGACTGGGACGACGAGCTCCTGGACGCTTTCGACATCCCCCGGGCGATGCTGCCCGAGATCCTGCCGTCGTCCTATGTGTACGGTGAGGCCGGCGGCGTCCTGGCCGGCGTACCCGTGGCCGGGGCGCTCGGCGACCAGCAGGCGGCGCTGTTCGGACAGACCTGCTTCCACACCGGCGAGGCCAAGTGCACGTACGGCACCGGATCGTTCCTGCTGCTGCATACCGGCGAGCGCCCGGTGCGAAGCGAACGCGGGCTGGTCACCACCGTGGCGTACCAGATCGGCGACGCCGCGCCCGCGTACGCCCTGGAAGGCTCGATCGCCGTGACCGGCGCCCTGGTCCAGTGGCTGCGGGACAACCTCGGCCTCATCTCGACCGCCGCCGAGATCAACGACCTCGCGGCAACCGTCGACGACAACGGCGGCTGCTACATCGTGCCGGCGTTCTCCGGCCTGTTCGCTCCGCACTGGCGCTCCGACGCGCGCGGGGTGATCGCCGGCCTGACCGGGTACGTGACCAAGGGGCACCTGGCGCGGGCGGCTCTGGAGGCGACGGCCTGGCAGGTCAAAGAGGTGGTGGACGCGATGGCCGCGGAGTCCGGGGTCGACCTGACGGCGCTGAAGGTCGACGGTGGAATGACCGCGAGCGAGTTGCTCATGCAGTTCCAGGCCGACGTGCTCGACGTGCCTGTCGTCCGGCCCACCGTCGCGGAAACCACCTGCCTCGGCGCGGCATACGCGGCCGGCCTGGCCGTGGGCTTCTGGCCGGACGCGGAGGCGCTGCGGGACAACTGGCGCGTCGATCGTCGATGGGAGCCGGCGATGGCGACGGGTGACCGCGAGACCGGGTACCGGTTCTGGCGCAAGGCGGTCGACCGGACGATGGGCTGGACCGACTAACGACCTTACTCAGGCAGGACCCGTCCATACGGCGGCGGGCGAGGCGGCCACGGTGGCCGCCTCGCCCGCACTGGAGGGAGGGGGAAAGAAGTTGTCGGCTACGTCAGCTCGACTCGCCGAGAGTGACGGTGACCTGCTGCTCGCTGCCATTGCGGACGATGGTGAACGGGAGTTGGTCGCCGGCCTTACCCGCCTGCACCGCGCCGACGAGCGTCTTCGAGTCTGTGACGGTGCGGGATCCGATCTTCGTCACAAGGTCACCCTTACGCAGCCCGGCCTTGTCGGCCGGCCCGCCGGCGACCACGTCCGCGATCAGGGCACCGCCGTCGCCGTTGGTGACCTGCACACCCATGTACGGGTGGCTGACCTTGCCACCCTTCAGCAACTGATCCGCCGTGGCCTTGGCCTTGTTGCTGGAGATCGCGAAACCTACGCCGATGTTGCCCGAGGAGCCCTGGCCTCCGGTCGCGATGGCGGTGTTGATGCCGATGACCTCACCGGCGAGGTTGACCAGCGCGCCACCCGAGTTGCCGGGATTGATAGCCGCGTCGGTCTGGAGCGCGTCGCCGAGCGAGCGCCCGGCACTACCACCCTGCTGGCTGCCCTCGTCGATGGTGCGGTGCAGCGCGCTGACGATGCCGGCCGTGACCGAACCTTGCAAGCCGAGCGGGCTTCCCAGTGCCAGCACACTGTCCCCGACCTGGACGGCGTCGCTGTCACCGAACTTCGCCACCGTCAGGCCCGACACGCCCTGTGCCTTCACGACCGCGAGGTCACCCGCGGGGTCGGTACCCACGATCGTGGCCTTGGCTGTCTTGCCGTTGTTGAAGGTCACGTCGACGGAGTTGCCACGGGCGCCTTCGAGCACGTGGTTGTTGGTCAGGATCGCACCATCGGCGGAGATCACGACACCTGAGCCCTCACCGACACCTGTGGTGATGTCCACGACGCTGGGCTGCACGGCGGTGGCGACCGCCGCGACCGACGAGCGGTCCACCGTCTTGACGTTGCGGGTCACCGTGGTCACCGAGCCGTGGTTGTCGACCTGGTGCGCCACGAACCCACCGGTTACTCCGGAGAAAAGGGCGAGAGCAACCGCGGCGACGCCGATCACCACACCCCGCGCGAGCCGACTCCCGGATCCCCCCGAGGGAGCGGCCGGCTGCCAGAACGGCGCGCCTGGATAGGACGTACCCGGTTGCGGGCCGCCCGGCGGCGTACCCGGTTGCGGGTCGCCCGACTCAGCCGGCCCCTGGTACGGCGAACCCGGCGCCTGGTACTCCGAGCCCGGACCCTGGTACGGCGAGCCCGGTGCCTGGTACGGCGAACCCGGACCCTGATAGGACGGGCTGGCGGCGTAGCCCGGATGTGATCCGGCCGGGGCACCCGGGTAGGCACCGCCGCCCGTGTAGGCGCCGCCCTGATAGGAGCCGGTGGTGAATGAAGTTGTCGGTGTCTCCGACGGTTGGCCGCCCGCGGAATCCGACGGGTGGCCGCCTGCGGAACTGATCGGCTCCGGGGTCTGCGACGGCGTCGATTCCTGGCCCTGCTCCGGCGCCTGAGGCGGCGACTGCCCGGCCACCCGGTCGTCCGAAGCCCCCGATGCCCACGTGCTGTCGTGCTCGCTCATGCCTCAACAATGCCGGTAGATGCTTCACTGGAACTGGGATCCGGCTGGGAGGTTTCTGGGAGTACCGGGGCACCGGCACGCTCCTCGATCTCCCGCAGGAGCGGCAACCGTACCCGAAAGGTCGCACCTTCGCCCAGGACGCTCTCCACCTCGACACTCCCGTCGTGCGCGGCCACCAGGGCGGCCACGATCGCCAGGCCCAACCCGGCGCCGCTGTGCCGACCGGCGGGACCCTGGCTGTCACCACCGGTGGCCGCCTGCCGGGTGCGGGCCTTGTCGACCCGATAGAACCGTTGAAATACCCGGTCGGCCTGCTCCGGAGCGATACCCGGACCGGTGTCGATGACCTCCATCACCCCGGTGGCGTCGTCGACGGACAGCCGTAGCGTGATCGGGCTGGCCGGCGGGGTGTGGGTGAGCGCGTTCGTCACGAGGTTGCCCAGTACCTGCCGCAGCCGCGGCTCGTCACCGAGTACCAGAATCGGCCGGCCGTCGGGCGGAGCGTCGACAGTTATCGGCCGGTCCGGGGCGACGGCATGCGCGGCCGCGACCGCGTCGCTCGCCAGTACCCGCAGCTCGACCGGCGCGAGCACGAGCGGACGCTCCTGGTCCAGGCGCGCCAGCAGCAGCAGGTCTTCGACCAGCAGGCCCATCCGGGAGGCCTCGTCCTCGATGCGGCGCAGCACGTCGCGCGTCTGGTCCGGCTCGACCGCGCCCTGCCGGTACAGCTCGGCGAAGCCACGGATCGTCGTCAATGGTGTACGCAGCTCGTGCGAGGCGTCCGCCACGAACTGCCGCATCCGCTCCTCCGAGCGACGGGCCCGGATCTCGGATAGCTGGGCGGCCGCGGCGGCATCGCGGGCGGCCAGTTCGGCGTCGCGCGCGGCGTGCTCGGAGGCCGCCCGCGCCGCGAACGCCCCCTCGATCTGTGCGAGCATCACGTTCAGTGCCCGGGACAGCCGTCCCACCTCGGTGGCCGGGTCGGACTCCGGCACCCGCCTCCCGAGCTGACCGGCCGCGATCGCTCCGGCGATCTGCTCGATCTCCACCAGCGGACGCAGGCTGGCCCGTACGAGCGCGACGCCGAGGGCCGCGAGTATGACGAGCACCGCGCTGCCGATCACCACGTCGATCATGATGAGCCGGGACATCGCTTCGTCGACATCGGTCATCAGCTGGCCGACGACGAGTACCTGCCCGTTCGGCCGCAGGGAGACGAGGATGCGCCAGCGCTTTCCGGAGACCGCCTTGGCCGTGTACGGCGCACCGGTCCGGTTCTCGATCTCGGTGAGGCTCATCGGAAGCCTCGGGATGTCGTTCTCCTTGAGGGAGGGATCGTATTTGACTCCCTTGGGCTGCACTCCCGGGATAGCCGCGAGGACGAAGTAGTCGGTGGGCAGGATCGGGTCACGCTGGGCGAACAGCAACTGCCCGACGTCGATGTGCTGCGACGTGTCCCCGAGTTGGCCGTCGATGCGGTTGACCAGATAGCTCCGAAGTGCGAGCGCGCTGGTCGCGCCGGTGATCACCAGCGCCGCGGTGACCAAGGCCAGTACGGCCGCGACGAGCTTGACGCGAAGCGGCGTGCGAGCGAACAGGCGCCGACGCGGCACGGCGCTGTCGGGGTGGGACTGGCGGCCGGACGCCATCAGGTGGGAAGGCGCAGCACGTACCCGACGCCACGCAGGGTGTGGATCAGCCTGGGCTCGGCGATGTCGACCTTGCGCCGCAGGTAGGAGATGTACGACTCGACGATGCTGTCATCGCCCCGAAAGTCGTAGTTCCACACGTGGTCGAGGATCTGCGCCTTGGACAGCACCCGGCCCGCGTTCAGCATGAGATACCGCAGGAGTTTGAACTCCGTGGGCGACAGGGAGACCGTGGCCCCGGCCCGGCGGACCTCGTGGGTCTCCTCGTCCAGCTCCAGGTCGGCGAAGGTCATCTTGCTGGAGTCCCGATCACCGCCGGTGCGGCGCAGCACCGCCCGGATCCGTGCGGTCAGCTCCTCGAGACTGAACGGCTTGGTGACGTAGTCGTCGCCGCCGAGCGTCAGACCGCGGATCTTGTCCTCGGTCGCGTCCCGAGCGGTCAGAAACACCACCGGTGTACGGCTTCCGCCCGCCCGTAGCTTGCGCACGACGTCGAAACCGTCGAGATCCGGCAGCATCACATCGAGGACGATCAGGTCGGGCCGTTGCTCGCCGGCCGCGGTCACAGCTTCCTCGCCGCTACTGGCGGAGGTGACGGCGAAACCGGCGAAGCGCAGGCTGGCCGAGAGTAGCTCCAGGATATTTGGATCATCCTCGACCACGAGCAGTCTCGCCTCAGCCTGCGCTCCGCCCGACAGCGATGCACCCCCGGATTGTGCAGCGCCGCCGCGTACCCCCATGGTCATATCGTGGTTCCCCTCACTGGTTCAGGGCTGAACTTTGCCTGGGAGTTTCCTGAGAAGCTCCCCGGCAATTGTGCCAGGGTGAGCCCGGCAGGCGACAGAGCTACTCGACCATGGTGGAAAGGTCCTGCACAACGGCCTGGGCGGCGCGGGCCAGGGCTCGGCGGGAGGCGCCGGGCGCGGGGTGCAGCGCGGGGTGTGCCCGAACGGTGATGTGCAGGCCACGAGCCACCACAACCCGACGTAACGACGCCAGCAGCGTGTCTTCGCCGATGAACGCCGCGACCGTGGTGGGCGTACCGCCGGCCAGCCCGAAGCGCAGCGTCACCGGAACCACCGGCGCACCCGCGTCGACGGCCGCCTGGAACATGGCCGGGCGGAACCGCCCGCCGGTACGGCCGCACCAGGTCGTAGCCTCCGGGAACACGATGACCACGCCGCCCGCGCGCAGTGCGGCGGTCACGCCGGCGACGGTCCCGGGCAGGGCGCGCGGGCGGATCCGGTCGATGAACACGGTGCCCGTCGCCGCGGCCAGCGGCCCGATGATCGGCCATGAGCGGACCTCGCGCTTGGCGAGCAGGCGGGCCGGTGCGTGCGCGAGCAGCACCAGTACGTCCAGCCACGAAACGTGGTTGGCGACGATCAGCGCGCCCCGCCGGGGCAGCCGGCCGCTCAGTTCGTGGCGCACGCCGAACGCGGCGAGCGCCCCGCGGGCGAAGAACCGCACCGCTCGGGCCCGTCCCGCTGGCTTGAGCAGCGGAAACACCGGCAGCGTGGCGGCCGCCGCGACGATCACCGCGGCGGCCGCCACGACACGGGCGACAACCCGGATCGGGTTCACCCGCGGAACGGTGTCCGATGACGGCAGGCAGAAGGTGTCGCAGGTCGAACGGGGCAGCCACAGCGAGTCTGTAACCATCTGTTCCCCAGCCTCTATTCGCCGAGAAAGTGCCGCATGTACCGAGGGTCGACCCGGTCCAGCGAGAGCAGGACGAACAGATCGGCGACCTGGAAGTCCGGGTCGTGGGCGGGCACGCCGCACACCCACGCGCCGAGCCGGAGGTATCCCTTGAGTAGCGGTGGCATGGTGACCCGCTGCTGCGGCCCGGGCGTGATCGGCCATGGGCGGCGCGGAGTGACCCGTAGCGCCGGCGGCGCCAGGTGCCGTGCCTGGACCTGGTGCCACACAGCCGTCGCGTCGGCTTCCGGTACCGAGGCGCAGCCGGCGAGCCAGCGCCGACCGGACAGGTGCATGTACCGGGCGATCCCGGCCCACATCAAGTTGATCACCGCGCCGGTGCGATGATCGTGGTGTACGCAGGATCGTCCGGTCTCCACCAGCGCGTCCCGCAGTGGGGCGAGCGCGCGGAGATCGAACTCACCGTCGGAGTACAGCCGGTCGGTGCGCCCCGGCGGCAGCATCCGGTAGGTGCCGACCACCTCACCGGAGTTGTCCTCGGTGATGATCAAATGGTCGCAGTGGACGTCGAACTCGTCGACGTCGAGGCCGGAGATCTCGGAGTGCAGCGTGGCACCCAACTCCTCGGCGAACACGCGATGGCGCAGCCTCTGTGCGGCTTGCACCTGATCGCCCTCGGTTGCCACCTGGACGCTGTAGCGCGCCGTCGCGGTGGGTCCGGTGACCGCGAGAATCGTCATGCGGTACAGGGAAGGCCGCCTGGTCGGCAAGCTCGTGTCATCGGTGCGTGGTGGAGTTGGCGCTTGCGTGAAGACTGGTCGTCGCCCACCGGCGGCCCGGCAGGTGCGTCACTGTGAGAGCGTGGGCGCGTGGCTGGATATTCGGGTACACCGTTGGCGCGCAAGTTGAGCGTTTCGATGTGAAGGTGTGCGCGATCGACGACGTATGGTCCGCGCTCAAACATGTGATCCGGAAGGCGGACCGATGATCATTCCGGCCAGGTTCAACGGGCCGCCGGACTCGGCCAACGGCGGTTACACGGCCGGCGTCCTGGCCCGGTACGTGGCGTCGCCGACGGGCGCGGTCGTGACGCTGCGCCAGCCCCCGCCGCTGGCGACCCCGCTGGACGTGAACGCCGACGGTGCCACGATCGAGGTGTACGACGGCGACCGGCTCATCGCGTCGGCGTCACCGGCGCCCGGGCCGCTTTCGCAGACGGTCCCGGCGGTGTCGTGGGTGGAGGCGATGGCGGTCTCCCAGACCTACCTGGGCAACCACAGCCATCCGTTCCCGACCTGCTTCGTGTGCGGGCCGCAGCGCCCGCCCGGCGACGGCCTGCGACTGTTCCCCGGATGCCTGCCCGACGGGCGCACCGCCGCGCCGTGGATCGTGCCGGAAGACGTGGAGCCGGCGCTGATGTGGGCGGCACTGGACTGCCCCGGTGGTTGGGCGATCCCCTCCATGGGCGGAGCCGACGACGCTTCTCCCCACCGGCCATACGTGCTCGGCCGGATGGCGGCCCGGGTCGATGCGCTACCCGCCGCTGGCGACGGGTGCGTCGTGATGGGCGCGTTCCTCGGCCAGGAGGGGCGCAAGGCAGACGTGATCTCGACGGTGTACGGGCCCGGCGGAGCCGTCCTCGCCCGATCCCGGGCGACCTGGATCGCTCTCGCCTGAGGCGAGGACGGCGTTACCGGGCCGGGGCGAACGGGCCCGCGCCGGGCAGCCCGACCGCGTAGCGTGTCCTGGTCGCAACCTGATGGACCTCACCGGATTGATCCGGGCGGGCACCTATGGCGATTTTGGGCGGCGGCGAACGCCGTAGCGGTGCCATCCGCGCCGCGGGCCGCCTCACGGAGGGATATCCATGTCCGATGGACAGATCGTTGTCTCCGGCCTCACCAAGCAATACAAGAAGGTCAGGGCCGTCGACAACCTGTCGTTCACCGTCGAGCCCGGCCGGGTGACCGGCTTCCTCGGCCCGAATGGCGCGGGCAAGACGACGACACTGCGGATGGTTCTCAACCTGGTCACCCCGACCGCTGGTACGGCGACGATCGGCGGCCAGCGGTACGCGGACCTGTCCGATCCACTGCAGACGGTCGGGGCGATCCTGGAGGCATCCGCCGCCCACAAGGGACGCACGGGGCGCAACCACCTGCGCGTCGTCTGCGCGGCGGCCGGTCTGCCGCACAGCCGCGCTGACGAGGTGCTCGAGCTGGTGGGCCTGACCCCGGCCGCCAAGCGCAAGTTCAAGGGGTACTCGCTGGGCATGCGCCAGCGTCTCGGCATCGCCGCGGCGATGCTGGGCGACCCCAGGGTGCTCATCCTCGACGAACCCGCCAACGGCCTCGACCCCGAAGGCATTCGCTGGATGCGCGGCCTGCTGCGCGGCCTCGCGAGTGAGGGCCGCACGGTACTGGTATCGAGCCACCTGCTGTCCGAGATGGAACTGCTCGCCGACGATGTCGTCATCATCGCCGCGGGCCGGCTCGTCCGTCAGGGCACGGTCGACGAGGTGGTCGGATCCATGTCGACCGAGGCGCGGGTGCGGGTGCGCACGCCGGGTGCGGAGGCACTCGGCGCGGAGCTGAAGCAGGCGGGCGCAACCGTGACGGCGGGCACCGAAGGCGAACTCCTCGTCACCGGGGTGGACGCGCCGGCGGTAGGCGCCGCCGCACTGCGTACCAATGTCGAACTGCACGAACTGGTCACGGAGCGGCCCGACCTCGAGCACGTGTTCCTCGAACTGACCCAGGGGAAGGCGACCATCCGATGAACCGGCTCATCCGCAGCGAACTGCTGAAGATCCGCACCACCCATACCTGGTGGATCTTTGCTCTGGCGTCCGTCCTGACGACCGCGCTGGCCCTCGCGCTCAACTTCGCCCAGGCTCACTTCTACCTCAACGAGAGGCTGAACCTGCCGTCGGACATGCCGGCCGACCAGGCCGCACAGGCGCGTCAGAGCTTCGAGGCGCAGCACCAGGTGCTGACCCAGGCGACGAACATCTTCACCTCGGGCCAGTTCCTCGGCTGCCTGTTCGTGGCGATTCTCGGCATCCTATTGATCACCAACGAGTACTACCACCAGACCGCGACGGCGACATTCCTTGCGACCCCCCACCGCACGAAGGTCGTCACCGCCAAGCTGATCACAGCGGTTGCGTATGCCGGGGTGTTCTGGGTGGTGGCGACGGTGATCGACCTGATCGCCGGGGTGGTCTTCTTCAACATCGAGGGCTTCCCCAGCCACGTGGGCGACTGGGAGGTGGTCCGGGCCATCCTGCTCAACCTGCTGGCGTATGCGATCTGGGCGGTCTTCGGGGTCGGGTTCGGCGCGCTGATCCGCAGCCAGATCGGCGCGACGATCACCGTGTCGGTCGTCTACGTCGTCGGGATGTTCGCGGCCAACATCCTCTTCACGGTGCTCCACCAGTTGATCAAGAAGGACTGGGTGCTGACGGCACAGGTCATTGTGCCGTCGACGGCCTCGCAGATCATGTTGGCGCCGACCAAGCTCTTTCCGCAGAGCCCGCCGCAGTGGGTGGGCGCCCTCGTGCTCGTCGGGTACGGAGCGCTCGCTGGCCTTGTCGGCACCCTGATCCTGCGCAAGCGGGATGTGTCCTGAAGGTCAGATTTTCCAGGACTGCCTGTGAGGCGCGACACGGGTGGGCGTCAATGCCGTCCACCCGTGTCGCGCAGCGTAGCCTTGAAGTCGATTTCTGACTTCGGTAACGCGCGCGCGTGGAAGAGGCGATTACGGACGTGTCAACCCAAGCGACCAACTCGCAGGACAACCCACTGGCGGGCTTCGGCCCCAACGAGTGGATCGTCGAGGACATGTACCAGCAGTACCTGTCCGACCCGGCGAGCGTCGACCCCGCGTGGCACGACTTCTTCGCGGACTACCGCCCCGTCGGCGACGGGTCGGGCAGCGACGCGCCCACGACCCCGGCCACTGGCGTGAGCGCGACCGCGACCGCGCCGACCAGGACGCCAACCGACACCCCGGCGACGAAGCCCGCCGCGCCCGCGCAGCCGGAGCAGGCCCCGAGGCCCTCCACGACCACGCAGCCCGCCACCAGGGAACCCAAGCCGAAGGCCGCCGCGCCGGCCGCTCCCAACGGCGCCACGACCGTCCCGCTGCGCGGGGTCGCCGCGCGCATCGTCGCCAACATGGACGCCTCCCTGCAGGTCCCCACGGCCACCAGCGTGCGCGCCGTTCCGGCCAAGCTGCTCGCCGACAACCGCATCGTGATCAACAACCACCTCACCCGTGGCCGCGGCGGGAAGGTCAGCTTCACCCATCTCATCGGATACGCGCTGGTCAAGGCGCTTGCCGACTTCCCGGAGATGAACAACTCGTTCACCGAGGTGGACGGCAAGCCGACCCTCGTGCGGCCCGAGCACGTCAACCTCGGTATCGCGATCGACCTCGCCAAACCCGACGGCTCCCGCTCGCTGGTGGTGCCGAGCGTCAAGGTCACCGAGGCGATGGACTTCCGGCAGTTCTGGCAGGCGTACGAGGACGTCGTCCGGCGCGCCCGCCGAAATGAACTGACCATGGACGACTACGCCGGCACCACGATTTCGCTGACCAACCCGGGCGGCATCGGCACGGTCCACTCGATCCCCCGCCTCATGGCCGGCCAGGGCACGATCCTCGGCGTCGGCGCGATGGAGTACCCGGCCCCGTACGCCGGCATGTCCGACGAGCGCCTCTCCGAGCTGGGTATCAGCAAGATCATCACGCTGACATCGACGTACGACCACCGCATCATCCAGGGCGCACAGTCCGGCGACTTCCTCAAGCGCATGCACGAACTGCTGCTGGGCGAGCACGGCTTCTACGACGAGATCTTCACCTCGCTGCGCCTGCCCTACGAGCCCGTACGGTGGGTGCGCGACGTCGACGTCAGCTCCGAGGGGCAGGTCGACAAGACCGCGCGGGTGATCGAACTGATCCACGCCTACCGGGTGCGCGGTCACCTGATGGCCGACACCGACCCGCTCGAATTCCACATCCGCAAGCACCCCGACCTGGACGTGCTCCAGCACGACCTGACGCTGTGGGACCTCGACCGCAAGTTCAACGTCGGCGGGTTCGCGGACAAGCAGAAGATGAAGCTGCGCGACGTTCTCGGTGTGCTGCGCGACTCCTACTGCCGGCGTGTCGGCGTGGAGTACATGCACATCCAGGACCCGGAGGAGCGCCTCTGGATCCAGGAGCGGGTGGAGCACCGGCACGAGAAGCCGACCACTGAGCAGCAGAAGCACATCCTCGGCCGGCTCAATGGGGCGGAGGCGTTCGAGACGTTCCTGCAGACCAAGTACGTCGGCCAGCGTCGCTTCTCGCTCGAGGGCGGGGAGAGCCTGATCCCGCTGCTGGACGAGATCCTGCAGGACTCCGCCCGTGCCAACCTCGACGAGGTTGTGATCGGCATGTCGCACCGCGGCCGGCTCAACGTGCTG
>JAOPWA010000038.1 GCA_025965915.1 Dactylosporangium sp.
AGTAACCGTAGCCGGTGCCGCGCTGGGTGCCGTACATGCGCACGTACCTGCCGGAACCGGTGACGTTGAGGGTCTGGGTGCCGCCCGCGCCGGTGGTCGTGCTGTAGATCGAGGTCCAGGCGTTGCCGTCGGGTGAGGTCTGGATCTGGAAGGACTTCGCGTATGCGGTCTCCCACTGCAGCACCACCTGGCTGATGGTGGCGGTGCCGCCGAGGTCGACGCGCAGCCACTGCGGGTCGCTCCACTGGCTGCCCCAGCGGGTGTCCGAACGGCCGTCAAATGCGGCGGCGGCCGGGGACTCGCCGTTTTCCAGCGAGGAGGCCAGCGTCGGCTTGCCCTGCGACAGCAGCTGGTCGGCGGCGTGCGCCGACTGGATCCCGACCGCCAGCAGCGAGCCGGCCAGGACCATCGCGCCGAGCGGGGCAACGAGCCGCCCGAGTCGGCGTGTCTCTGTTCTCATCGGTTCTCCCACGGGGTGAGGACGGGTTGCGGCAGCGGCCGACGCGATGCGGGGGCGTGGCCGACTGCCACGCCGGCACGTGTGGGGGTGCGGCCGAGGACGCGAGACCTACTTGGAGAGCGCTTTCCAAAGTGTTACGCCCAAATTAAACGCACGTCAATATGTGCGGGTCAGGCGGGTCTCTCCGCGCTCAGACATACGCCTCACGCGGCCTGCGAGTATTCGCCGGATCTCCAGGTCAGGTGGAATGCCGGCGGATCAGCGTCGGCTCGTAGATGACCGAGGTCACCCGCTTCGTCGGATCGTCGATGCGGCTCAGCAGCAGGCGTGCACCTTCGGCGGCCATGTCCTCCAACGGATGGCGGATGGTCGTCAGCGCCGGCCGGGCGGTGAGCGCGGCACTGCTGTCGTCGAAACCGACGACCGCCACGTCGTCGGGCACCCGGCGGCCCGCGTCGCTGAGCGCGAGCAGCGCACCCTGGGCCATCAGATCGTTGGCGACAAAGACCCCGTCGATGTCCGGGTGAGTGGCGAGCAGGCCGCGCATGGCCGCCTCACCGCTGTCGTGGGTGAAGTTGCCCGGAAGCGTTGGGACGTAGGCGTGCCCGTGGCGCGCCATGGCCTGCCGGAAGCCCGTGGTGCGGTCGTGGCTGGCCGGCACGTCGACCGGCCCGGAGATCATCGCGATGAGCTGGCAGCCGCGGGCGACGAGGTGGTCGGCGGCGAGTGCGGCGCCGGCGTCGTTGGCCAGATCGACGTAGCTGATCGGCACCGGTTGCGCCGGGCGGCCGATCATGACGGCGGCCAGGCCGGCGTCCGTGAGCATGCGGGGCAGGGCGTCCTGCGGCGGCAGGGAGAGCAGGATGACACCGTCCGCCTGACCGTGCCGTAGGCCGGCGACGAGCCGCGTACGGGCCTCGTCGAGGCCAACGATTTGAAGAGCGAGCTGCACACCGGCCGGGCGGCACACGCTCATCAATCCGCCGACAACCCGTCCGAAAAACGGATCCGCGAAGAATCGGCCCATGAACGGGTCGTCGTCGTGGGACTCCGAATCCGACACCACGAGCATGATCGTGCCGGTGCGGCGAGTGACGAGCGAACGGGCTGCGCGATTAGGTACGTACCCGATTGCGCCGACGGCGTTCCACACCACCTCGTGCAGCTGGGGGTCGACGTTGCGGATCCCGTTGATGACGCGGGAAACGGTGGCGCGGGAGACGCCCGCAATGCGCGCGACGTCCTCCAACGTCGGCAACTTGTCCCCCACCGGTACACCTCCACCGACGGCCGTCATGGCGATGCCCTTCTACGGTCCATAACGGGTTTATAGCACAGATCGGAAAGCGCTCTCCCGATCAGCTTGCCGACTCCGCCGGGTGTCGGCCACTGCGAACCGACCCGACGGTCGTCCCGGATCGACCGGCTACGACCGGCGAGTGCGGATTGACGGCTCGTGATATCAGAGTAGCATTCGCCGTATTTGGAGAGCGCTCTCCGACCCATCGCCGACCAGCATCGGGATGTTGCTGTTTCCCTGTTCGGCGCACGCCCGCGCCCCGCGGGTGCGCGCACCCGCCGTCTGCACGCCGACGGCTTCTCGTTGCCCGCCCTCATGGAAGTGGTGATCGGATGAGTACGCTCGCGGTACCCCAGGCGACCCTGGCAACCGAATCCGACCTGCGGTTCCCCGCCGGTTTCTGGTGGGGTGCGGCGACTGCGGCTTACCAGATCGAGGGAGCGGTCACCGAAGACGGGCGCACCCCGTCGATCTGGGATACGTTCTCGGCCACTCCCGGCAAGGTCGAGGCCGGCGACAGCGGCGAGCGGGCCACCGAGCACTACCATCGCTACCGCGACGACGTACGGCTGATGGCGGATATGGGGCTGTCGGCGTACCGCTTCTCTGTCTCCTGGCCGCGGGTGCAGCCGCACGGCCGGGCCGGCGTCAACCTGCGGGGCCTGGACTTCTACGACCGGCTCGTCGATGAGCTGCTCGCCGCCGGCATCCACCCCGCCGCGACGCTCTACCACTGGGACCTGCCGCAGGCGCTCGAGGACGTCGGCGGCTGGGGCAGGCGCGACATCGCCGACCGGTTCGCCGACTACACCGCCACCGTAGCCGGGCGTCTCGGCGACCGGGTACGGCTCTGGAACACGCTCAACGAGCCGTGGTGCTCTGCCTTCCTCGGCTATGGCTGCGGCGCCCACGCCCCCGGCCGGGCCGACTACCACGACGCGCTCGTCGCGACCCACCACCTGCTGATGGCCCACGGCCGCGCGGTGGAGGTGCTGCGCGCTACCTGCCCGGCCGCCCAGATCGGGCTCGCCGTCAACGCCGGCGCGGTCCGGCCGGTGACCGACCACCCCGCCGACGTCGACGCCGCCCGGCGCATCGACGGGCTACTCAACCGGATCTTCCTCGACCCCGTGCTGCGCGGCTGCTACCCGTCCGACGTGCAGGCGGACACCGCTAGCTGGACCGACTGGTCCTTCGTGCATGACGACGACCTCACGATCATCAGCGAACCGATCGACGCGCTGGGCATCAACTACTACCAACCCGACCTCGTGGGCGCCGCGCCGGCCGACCGCCCTGGACCGGCAACCCCGTACCCGACCGACGGGCGGGTGGCTTTCCATCCGAAGCCCGGGCCGGTCACCGACATGGGCTGGGCCATCGATCCCAGTGGCCTGCAGGAGGTGCTGGTGCGGATCACCGCGGACTACGGCCAGATCCCCATCTTCATCACCGAGAACGGCGCGGCCTTCCCGGACCGGGTAGCCGCCGACGGCGCGGTACACGATGCCGACCGGATCGACTTCCTGCACCGGCATTTCGTCGCGGCCCATGAGGCACTGTCCGGCGGTGTCGACCTGCGCGGGTACTTCGTCTGGTCGCTGCTGGACAACTTCGAGTGGGTACATGGCTACAGCAGGCGTTTCGGTCTCGTCCACGTCGACTACGACACCCAGGCCCGCACGTTGAAGGACAGCGCCCACTGGTATCGGGGCGTCATCGCCGCCGGCGGTGTCAGTCGTCGCTGATCCGAACCGGCACCTTCACCACATCGGCGGCTCAGCCGGCGCTCGATGCGCCCGCCCTGCGGCCGTCACGGAGAGCCACCCTGCGCGACGTCGGCTCCCGATCGATCGATGAACACCATGAGCCCCCGGGCTGACGTTGTTTATCGTCTTGAAACGTAAAGATGGCCGTCGACATATTGACGTGACCATTGTCACCGAGTTAACTCACCGGAACCGGTTCCGCAACCGGTTCCGAACCTTTTGATCAGCATCCCGACATGTCGGAGGATTGGGTGCCCATCACTATCGCCGATGTAGCCGCCCAGGCGAGGGTCAGCAAGACGACCGTCTCCCGGGTGCTGAACGGCAAAGGTGAGATCGAGGCTTCCACGGCGGCCCGTGTCCGGAAGGTGATCGAGGAGCTCGGCTACGTGCCCAGTTCACGCGCGGTCGGCCTCGCCCGGGGCCGTACGCGGGTGGTGGGCATGCTGGTGCCGTCGCTGACCTGGCCGTGGATCGGCCAGGTGCTACAGGGGGCGGTCGACGTACTGGAGACCGAGCGGTACGGCCTGCTGCTGTTCACGTGCAACCGGGGTGACGAGTCGATGCGTCAGTTCGATGCACAGGTCTCCGCCAAGTCCTTCGACGGGCTGCTCGTCATCGAGCCGGAGGGCACACTCGCCTACATCGCAACACTGCACGCCCGGGGTCTGCCCGTGGTGCTCATCGACGACCGCGACCACCAGCCGGGGCAGATCCCGAGCGTGGCGACGACCAACCACAATGGAGCGGCTGACGCCGCCCGGCACCTGCTTGCGCTAGGCCGGCACCACCCGCTCGTCATCACCGGTCCCGACCGCTTCGGCTGCACCACGCAACGACTCGCCGGCTTCGCGTCCTCCTACGCCGAGGCCGGGCACCCCATCACGGGCGACCGGATCGTGACCGGTGACTTCACCATCGGCTGCGGCTTCACCGGCGTCCAGGAGGCGATGGCCGCGGGCACCACGTTCGACGCGGTCTTCGCCCACAACGACCTGTCCGCGACCGGCGCCTTGCAGGCGGTGCTCGATGCCGGGCGCCGCGTCCCGCAGGACGTCGCCGTCGTGGGCTTCGACGACATCCCGATGGCGGCCCACACCCAGCCGCCGCTAACCACCGTGCACCAACCGTTGCGCGAGATGGGCGAAGCGGCGGCCCGTGCGCTGCTCGCCCACTTCGAGGGCACACCCCTGCCCGACCGTCCCACCGTCATCCCCACCACCTTCATCACCCGCGGGTCCACCGCAGGGCCGTAGCCATCGGCCGGGCGCCCGGCTACCCACGACGTCCGGTCGGCGACCCGGTCACCGCCGTGCTGACGCATGCCCTTCACCGGGCACCCGACTCATCCAACCGAATCGCTTGAGGAGAATGATGCAGCGCAGGAAACTGTTCGCGTTCGCCCTGGCGGGGGTGCTCGCAAGCGGCGGGCTCGCCGCCTGCAGTAACTCGCCGAACGCGCCGGGCAAGAAAGGCGGCCAGGCCGCCACGGTGCTCAATGTGGGCATGCCGAACGGCCCGCAGACCGAGAACCACAACCCGTTCCTCACCACGTCGGCGGCGTCATCGCTGGGCTACCGGTGGGCGATCTACGAGCCGCTGATGATGTGGAACCCGGTCAAGCCGGCCGATCCGATGAAGCCGTGGCTGGCCTCAAAGGCCGAGTGGGCGACCGACTACAAGTCGGTGAAGGTCACCGTGCGCGACGGCGCCACCTGGTCGGACGGCAAGCCCGTCACCGCCGACGACGTCGCGTTCACGTACAACCTGCTCAAGAGCAACGAGAAGTTGAACACCTTCGCCATCCCGTACAGCTCGGTCACCGCGAGCGGCAAGGAGGTCACGCTCGCCTTCGACACGCCGCAGTTCGTGGCCCAGCAGAAGATCGTGGCGCAGATCCCGATCGTGCCCAAGCACATCTGGGAGTCGATCAAGGAGCCGGCGACCGACGTCAACAAGAACCCCGTCGGTTCCGGCCCGTACACGCTGAAGTCGTTCACCCCGCAGACCACGACCCTGTCGGTGCGCACCAGCGGCTACTGGCAGGCCCTGCCGCAGGTGAAGGAGCTGCGCTACACGTCGTACACCGACAACAACGCGCAGACCACCGCGCTGGCCAACGACGAGTCCGAGTGGAGCTTCGTCTTCATCCCGAACTACAAGACGGTCTTCGTCGACAAGGACTCGGCCAACCACAAGGTCTGGGCCCCACCGGTGCTCGGCATCCACGGCCTGTACATCAACACCACCAAGAAGCCGTTCGACAACCCGGTCCTGCGCCAGGCCATGAACCTGGTCATCAACCGTGAGGACATCTTCAACCAGGCCGAGGCGGCCTACTTCCACCCGCTGGTGAAGAGCGTCACGGGCCTGCCCAGCCCGGCCGGCGACGCGTACGTCGCCGCCGACTACAAGGGCAAGAACCAGGCCGTGGACGTCGAGGGCGCCAAGAAGCTGTTGACCGGCGCAGGCTTCACCTACAACGGTGACAAACTGCAGGACAGCACCGGCAAGGCCGTCACCCTGACGCTGACCGACCCGGCCGGCTGGTCCGACTATCAGACCAGTCTGGAGATCGTCAAGGACAACCTGTCGAAGATCGGCATCACCGCGACCGTCGACAAGGCCAACCAGGACGCCTGGTTCAAGAACGTCGAGGAGGGCAACTTCGACGCGACGTTCCGGTGGACCAACGGCGGTGCCACGCCGTACGACATCTACCAGACGGTCATGGATGGCTCGCTGCTCAAGCCGGTCGGCACGGCCTCCACGGCGGGTAACTTCGGCCGCTTCAACAACACCGACGCGACCGCCGCGCTCAGGGCGTACGCCAACGCCACCGACGAGGCCGCCCGCACCGCCGCGCTGAAGACGCTGCAGAAGGTCTTCGTCGAGCAGGTGCCGATGATTCCGGTCGGCGCGGACAACGTGGGTGCCGCGTACAGCACGAAGAACTGGGTCGGCTGGCCGGAGACCGGCAACCCGTACGGCGCCGCGCAGCCCACCCAGCCCAACGCGCTCGACGTGGTCCTGCACCTCAAGGCCGCCAACTCCTGATCCGCACACCGCTCCCCGGGTGGCTCCGGCCTCCCGGGGAGCGGTATCGCGGCGCATTTCGACACGCCCAGACAGGAACTCGGCATGACGTTGAGCAATAGCGCGGCGGCGCCGGCCGGCGAGGTGGTGCTGGAGGCCGTCGGCCTGACCAAGCACTTCCCCGTCCGTCGGCGGTTGCGCGATCTCTTCTCCCGGACCACCGCCGCCGTGCACGCGGTCGACGATGTGCACCTGACACTGCGCCGTGGCAGGGTGACGGCGCTGGTCGGCGAATCCGGCTCCGGCAAGTCCACTGTGGCCCGCCTGCTGGCCCAGCTCTACCCCCGCACGGCCGGGGACATCAAGCTGCACGGCGAGACGACCACCGTCCGCGGCGGGCGGCGTTTCCGGGCATACGCCCGGCGGGTCCAGCTGATCTTCCAGGACCCGTTCGCGTCGTTGAACCCGGTGCACACGGTGCGCTACCACCTGACCCGGTCGCTGCGCATCCACGGCAACGCCGGCCGGACGGCCACGGAGCTGGAGAGCGCCCTTGGCGCGTTGCTGACCCGGGTCAACCTCACCCCGCCCGAGCGTTACCTCGACAAGTTCCCGCACGAGCTCTCCGGCGGCCAGCGGCAGCGCGTCGCGATCGCCCGGGCGCTCGGCGCGGGTCCGGAGGCGCTGCTCGCCGACGAGCCGGTATCCATGCTCGACGTCTCGATCCGCCTGGGCGTACTCAACCTGCTGCGTGACCTCAAGGAGCGGTTGAACCTGGCCATCCTCTACATCACGCACGACATCGCCTCGGCCCGCTACTTCGCCGACGAGACGATGGTGATGTACGCGGGCCGGATGGTCGAGGGCGGCGACAGCGAGACCGTCACCCAGAACCCGGCGCACCCGTACACCCAGTTGCTGATCGACTCCGCGCCCGACCCGGACCGCATCGCCGGCGTCGCCGGCGTCGATGCCGCGGACCGTGGCAACGGCGAGCCGCCGAGCCTCATCCGCCCGCCGGCCGGCTGCCGGTTCCACCCGCGCTGCCCGCACGCCATGAAACGGTGCACGGTCGACCTGCCGCCGCGGATCGAGGTCGACGACGAGCCGGGGCACTGGGCGGCGTGCTGGCTCTACGACGAGACGACCGTCGCCGCCGAGGGCCCCGGGTCCGCGGCCGGCGCCGCGCCGGCCGTACCGGTCCCCGCGGCCATGACAGCCCGCCGGCCGGAGGAGGCACGATGAGGTACCTGCTGCAGCGCATCGCCTTCTACGTGTTCACCGCGTGGGCCGCGCTCACCGTCAACTTCTTCATCCCGCGGATGATCCCGGGCGACCCCGTCAAGTCGATGCTCTCCCGCTTCCAGGGCCAGATGAGCACCGAGGCGATCCATTCGCTGTACGTGCTCTTCGGCATCAACCAGGGCGAGAGCCTCTGGCAGCAGTACCTCGACTACTGGCGGCAACTCCTCCACGGTGACCTGGGGCTGTCGTTCACCAATTTCCCCTCCCCCGTATCGGAGGTCATCGGCTCCGCCGTGTGGTGGACGGTGCTCCTCGTCGGCCTCACCACGATCGTCAGTTTCGTCATCGGCACCGGGCTCGGCGTGGTGGCCGGTTGGCGGCGGGGTTCCTGGGTCGACGGGCTGCTGCCGGTGACGACGTTCCTGTCTTCGGTGCCGTACTTCTGGCTGGGCTTGGTCGCGATCGCCCTGTTGGCCGGCCCGGGTAGCTTCTTCCCGTCGTCCGGCGGCTTCTCCCCCGGCCTGGTGCCCGCGTTCGACCAGTACTTTATCGGCAGCGCCGTGCAGCACAGCGTGCTGCCCGCCGCGACGATCCTGATCTCGTCGGTCAGCGGCTGGATCCTGAGTATGCGCAACATGATGGTAACCGTCGCATCGGAGGATTACATCACCGTCGCGCACGCGAAGGGCCTGTCGGAGCGTCGGGTGGCGCTGAGCTACGCGGCCCGCAACGCCCTGCTGCCGAACGTCTCCGGCTTCGCGCTGTCGCTCGGCCTCATCGTCAGCGGCACCCTGCTGGTGGAGATCGTCTTCTCGTACCCCGGTCTTGGTTTCCTGCTCTTCCGGGCGGTCAGCGCCAAGGACTACCCGCTGATGCAGGGCATCTTCCTGGTCATCACCATCTCCGTGCTGGTGGCAAACCTCCTCGCCGACATCGTCTACCTGATGCTCGACCCGCGCACCCGCAAGGAGGGCTGACCGATGACCATCCCCACCTCCAGCCTCGACCAGGTCATTCCGGGTCAGGGTGCGATGGCCCAGCCGGCGGCGGCGACGCCGACGAAGGCCAAGCGGCAGCGGTTCCGGTTCATCGCCAACGGCAAGGCCGCCACCGGCCTGATCATGCTGGGCATCTACCTCCTCTTCGCGGTCATCGGGCCGTGGGTTGCGCCGTTCAACCCCGACGCGCGCAGCGCCGACCTGCTCCAGCCGCCCTCGGGCAAGCACTGGCTCGGCACCACCCACCTCGGCCAGGACCTGCTCAGCCAGATCCTGGTCGGCACCCGCGGCGTGATTCTCGTCGGCTTGACCGCCGGCGTGGTCGCCACCGTGCTGTCCGTGCTGGTCGGCGTCACCGCCGGTTACCTCGGCGGGGTGGCCGACGAAAGCCTCTCGGCGCTGTCCAACGTGTTCCTGGTGATCCCGGCTCTGCCACTGATCATCATCGTCGCCTCCAGCTTCACCAGCGCCGGCGATGCGGTCGTCGCCATCACCATCGGCGTCACGTCGTGGGCCTGGGGGGCCCGGGTGCTCCGCGCGCAGACCCTGTCGCTGCGGCGGCGCGACTACGTCGAGGCGGCCCGCGCCACGGGCGAGAAGACCTGGCGCATCATCCTCTTCGAGATCCTGCCCAACCTCACCGCGATCATCGCCTCCGGCTTCGTCGGCACCGTCATCTTCGCGGTCATGTCGGAGATCACCCTGGCCTTCATCGGCATCTCGTCCGTCTCGTCCTGGAACTGGGGCACGATCCTGTTCTGGGCGCAGAGCCAGCAGGCCCTCGCGCAGGGCGCCTGGTGGTGGTTCGTTCCGGCCGGCCTGGCCATCGCGCTGCTCGGCACCGCACTGGCGCTGATCAACTTCGGCATCGACGAGTTCGTCAGCCCGCGGCTGCGCAGCGCCGGCAAGACCAAGGTCAAGACCACCTCCGGGCACACCGTCCGCATGCGGGTCGGCTTCACCCCTGTGCTCAGTACCTCGCCTGCGCCCGCAGCCGTCCCGCCGGACGCCGTAGTGATCGGTGTGCCTACCACCCAGCTTCGAAAGGGGGACGCGCGATGAGCGAACCGGTCCTCGAGATCCGCAACCTCAACGTCGACTACGGGCTCGGCGACGCGGCCGTACAGGCCGTGCGCGACGTGAACCTGACCCTGCACCGGGGCGAGGTGCTCGGTCTGGCCGGCGAGAGCGGCAGCGGCAAGTCCACCCTGGCGTACGGGCTCACCCGGCTGCTGCCACCACCCGGCGTGATCAGCGGCGGTGAGGTCATCTACCACCAGGAGAACGGCGAGCCGTATGACGTCCTGAAGCTGTCCGACCGGGAGCTGCGGGCGTTCCGTTGGTCTGAGACAGCGATCGTGTTCCAGGGCGCGATGAACTCGCTCAACCCGGTACACAAGATCTCCACCCAGCTCACCGACGTCATCGCGGCACACGAGCCGAAGCTGTCGTCGGCGACGCGCAACTCCCGGGCCAAGGAGATGCTGCGGCTCGTCGGCATCTCGGCCGACCGGATGGACGCCTACCCGCACCAACTCTCCGGCGGGATGCGGCAGCGCGTGATGATCGGGATGGCGCTGGCCCTGCAACCGCAGGTCGTCATCATGGACGAGCCGACCACCGCGCTCGACGTGGTGATGCAGCGGCAGATCCTCGGCCAGCTCATCGAGCTGCGCGAGCGCCTCGGCTTCTCGGTCATCTTCATCACCCACGACCTGTCGCTGCTGGTGGAGTTCTCCAACCGGATCGCGATCATGTACGGCGGCCGGATCGTCGAAGACGCGCCGGCGGCCGCCCTGTACCGCGACTCGCTGCACCCGTACAGCGCCGGCCTGCTCGGTTCGTTCCCGGCGCTGCGGGGACCGCGCCGCGAGCTGACCGGTATCCCCGGTTCTCCCCCCGATCTGAAGGGCATGCCGACCGGCTGCTCGTTCCACCCCCGCTGCCCGAAGGCATTCGAGCCGTGCCCGGACAAGATCCCGGTGCTCGGCCACCCGGACGTGCCGGACGGCGCGACGCGCAGCGTCGCCTGTTGGCTGCACCCCGCCCCGGAACCCGTCGGCTGACGCGCGGTGAGCTCCCCGGCACCACGCCGGTGGACCACCGCGCCGAGGCCGTCGGCAGGGCACGGCTTCGCCTGTTTCCCACCCCACTCTCAGGAGAACCATGAACCCCACCGCCACGACCCCCGGCGGGCACCTCGCGCCGAGGCTGCTCGACACGATCGCGAGCCTTCCATCATCCTTCCGCTGGGGCGTGGCGACCTCGTCCTACCAGATCGAGGGCGCGGTCGCCGAGGATGGGCGAACCCCATCCATCTGGGACACGTTCAGCCGGGTGCCCGGGGCCGTGGCGGGCGGCGATCACGGGGATGTGGCGTGCGACCACTACCACCGGATGCCGCAGGACGTGGCCCTCATCAAAGACCTGGGTGTGGACACGTACCGGTTCTCGGTGGCGTGGCCCCGGGTCCAGCCGGGTGGGCGCGGGCCGGTCAACCCGGCCGGGCTGGCCTTCTACGATCGGCTCGTAGACGAACTGCTTGCCGCCGGGATCGACCCGTGGGTGACGCTGTACCACTGGGACCTGCCGCAGGAGCTTGAGGACGCGGGCGGCTGGCCGGCCCGCGACACCGCGTACCGGTTCGCCGACTACTCGATGCTGGTCTTCGACGCCCTCAGCGACCGGGTCGACACCTGGACGACCCTGAACGAGCCGTGGTGCTCGGCCATGCTGGGCTACGCCTACGGCGCCCACGCGCCGGGCCGGCGTGACTTCGGCGCGGCCGTCTCCGCCGTGCACCACCTGCTGCTGGGCCATGGGCTGGCGACCCAGCGGATGCGCGCGGCGGCAACCCGGCCCATTCAGCTGGGCATCACGCTCAACATGAGCACGGCGACGCCGGCCACCGACAGCCAACCCGACCGCGAGGCGGTCCGCCGCTCGGATGGCCTGGGCACCCGGATCTACCTGGATCCGCTGCGGCACGGCCGCTACCCGGCCGACGTGGTGGCCGACCTCGCCGAGCAGGGCGTGAGTCTGCCCGTGCAGGACGGCGACCTGGACATCATCTCCGCGCCGATCGATGTGCTGGGCGTGAACTTCTACTTCGGGCAGGTGCTCTCCGGCACCGACGAGGACGGCAACACCCGCGACGCGCAGGGCGCCCCGGTGGTCCGGGAGGTACCTCTGGACGTGCCGCGCACCGCCATGGGCTGGCCCATCATGCCGGAAGGGTTCACCGAGTTGCTGGTACGCCTCAGCCGCGACTACCCCGGCCTGCCGATGGTCATCACCGAGAACGGGGCCGCCTTCGACGACACGGCCGACGACAACGGGTTCGTGTGCGATGACGACCGCACGAACTACCTGGCGCAGCACCTCGCGGCAGTCGCCGTCGCCCACCGGCAGGGCGCGGACATCCGTGGCTACTTCGCCTGGTCGCTGCTGGACAACTTCGAGTGGGCGTACGGGTACGACAAGCGGTTCGGCATCGTCCGCGTCGACTACGAGACCCAGGCCCGCACGCCAAAGCAGAGCGCGCTGTGGTTGCGTGACACGATCAAGCGGGTGCGCGCCGGCGGGTGAACGGTGCCCCTGCCGTAAACCTAATGGAACCGGCAGCGGGTTCCTCGTGTTCGACGTGCCGACCTCGGCGGGCACCCCGGCAACACTGGTGCTGAACACAAAGCAGCACCGTGCGACGATCAACCCTCCACCCACGGTGGTGAACCTGCACAGCTGAAACCTGCCCGCGGTCACGCGAACGGCCGGACGCAGTGAGGCTCGGCCCGGGATCCGCCCGCACCCAGGAGCACCCGGTTCGGCTGGTCGATTTCCCACTGCGCGCGGTCGTGGCGCCACCCGAGGTTGAGACCACCGATTAGGTCACCGGCCGGAAAGCAACAGCCTTCTCTCGGCCGTGGATCACGGACGGGTATCGTCACGAATCGCATGGCGCCGTGGTCGGCGCGATGCACGCCTGAGCTTCCGTACCGGGTCGGCGCGCCGCGCTCTCAGGACCGAACAGCGGCGCGTCGCTAATGACAGTGGCAGGGGATGGCACAGTGCTGGTAACCGGCGTGAAACAGCGGGACGCCTGGCTGTCGAAAACCCTGCCACCGGTCGAACTGGTCCGGCCGGGCCTGTGGTCGGTGCCGGTACCAATCCCGGACAGCCCACTGCGCTACACCCTGTGCTACTTCTTCGCCGACGATGCCGGGGTGGTGGTCGTCGATCCGGGTTGGGACACCGACGCCGGCCGCGACGCCCTGTCCGCAGGCCTCGCGGCCGCCGGCGCCCGACTCGGCGACGTGACCGGGGTCGTCGTCACCCACATCCACCCCGACCACCATGGACTCAGTGGTTGGCTACGCGACACCAGCGACGCCTGGATCGCCATGCACCCCGCCGAACGCGACACCCTGCCTGGGCGGATCTGGAACACCACGGCGACCGCCCCCAGCGACCGGGACTGGCTGCGAACCCAGGGCGTTCCCGACGACGAGACTACCGCCATGATCATCAGCCCTGACCAGATCGGACCGCTACTGGCCATGGCCGAACCCGACAGACTCCTACACGACGGAGACCGGCTACCGATCCCCGGCCGGGACGTCCTAGCAGTCTGGACCCCAGGCCACACCCCCGGCCACCTGTGCCTGCACGACGCCGACGCCGGGGTGCTGCTTACCGGCGACCACCTCCTGCCCCGCATCAGCCCCAACATCGGCGTGCACCATGGGCAGGACAACGAGCCGCTGGCCGATTACCTGCAATCGCTGGAACGAGTCACCGCGTACGCCGACAGCGAAGCGCTGCCAGCCCACGAATATCGCTTCCGCCACCTCGACGCGCGGGCCCGCTCGCTCGTCGATCACCACCGGCAGCGCTGCGAGGAGATCATCAAAACGCTGGAGCGCCTGGGCGAAGCCACGGCCTGGCAGGTCGCCGCCGAGCTCACCTGGTCACGCGGATGGACCGCGCTGCCCGGCATGATGCGCCGGATGGCCCTCGCCGAAACGATCGCGCACCTTCAGCACCTACTCGCAGGTGGTGACCTCGCCCATGACGGCGGCCGTCCGGAACTCTGGCGACACCCTCGCGCCGATTAGCGCTCCGCCAACCTCGTCCACCTCGTCGTCAGCCGCATCCTCTCTGTATCAGCCAACATATGGCCTTTCGCGCTTGAGTTCCTCACGGGCGACGGAGCGGCGATGCACGGCGTCCGGGCCGTCAACGATTCGCAGGACGCGGGCCAATGCGTAGAAGTAGGCCAGTGGTGTGTCGTCGCTGACTCCAGCACCGCCGAAGACCTCGATTGCCCGGTCGACCACTCGGGTGGCCATCGCTGGTACAGCGACCTTGATCGCCGCGATCTCTGCGCGCGCGCCTTTGGCGCCGACGTTGTCGATCAACCATGCGGTCTTGTAGACGTACAACCGCGCCTGGTCGATCTCTATCCGCGACTGTGCGATCAGTTCCCGTACGACACCTTGGTCAGAGAGATGCCGGCCGAACGCGACCCGCGACTTGGCTCGGTCGACCATCAGTCCTATTGCCCGCTCAGCCATTCCGATGGCGCGCATCGCATGGTGGATTCGCCCCGGCCCTAGCCTCGCCTGGGCGATCATGAACCCGTCGCCGTCGCCTGCGAGTAGATTGCTCGCCGGAACCCGCACATCCTCGAACACGAGTTCGGAGTGTCCGTGCTGGTCCTGATAGCCGAATATCGGCAAGTGCCGCTCGATCGTCAGTCCCGGGGTGTCGCGGGGGACCAGGATCATCGATTGCTGCCGGTGGGTAGGCGCGGTCGGGTCGGTCTTGCCCATGGTGATGAATACCCGGCACCGCTCATCTGCTGCGCCGGTGATCCACCACTTCCGGCCGTTGATCACGTAGTCGTCGCCGTCGCGGATGATCTGCGTAGTGATGTTCGTGGCGTCCGAGGACGCCACAGCGGGTTCGGTCATCGCGAAACCGGACCTGATCTCACCGGCCAACAGTGGCGCGAGCCATCGTTGCTTCTGGGCGTCGGTGCCGAACAGGTGCAGCGTCTCCATGTTCCCCGTGTCCGGCGCCTGGCAATTGATCGCCTCCGGTGCGATCACCGGGGACCAGCCGGATACCTCGGCGACGGCCGCATATTCGAGGTTCGTCAGTCCCGACAGTTCGGGGAGGAAGAGGTTCCACAGTCCACGCTTCCTGGCGGACTCCTTGAGCCGCTCAACGACTGGCGGATGTGCATGCGTGTCGTGGGTCGCCCGCCATGTGTTGTACTCGCCCTCGGCGGGGAACACCTCCTCCCGCATGAAGTCCCACATTCGGGAGCACGTCTCCTGCGCTTTGGGGGAAAGGGAGAAATCCATTCGATCAACCTCTCTGTGCAAGGATGGACAAGCCACCCTCGGCGATCCGGAGCACCTCGGCGTCAAGATCTCCAAAGTCCTGGCCAGCCATGGTTCCAGCCGCGACGCGGGCCGCAATCCCCTGCGCGATCACGGCGAACTTGAAATGGGCCAGCGCCTCATGGAAGGCAATGCTCTCCAGCGCTACACCCGTCCGCTCCATGTAGCGCGCTGCCAGATCGCCCCGCGGCGGGAACCCTGGGGCGGTAGTGACAACCGGGGTCAGCGCATGCTGCTCCTCCCCCGGCTCTCGCCAGTAGAAGAACAAGACACCGAGATCCGTCAGGGGGTCGCCGAGCGTGGACAACTCCCAGTCGATCACCGCCGCGACCCTACCCGGGTCGGACGGGTCCATCAGGCAGTTGTCCATCCGGTAGTCGCCGTGCACGATTGACGCGCGCCGACTGGCCGGCACGCGCTTGACGAGCCGGGCGCTCAGCTCGTCGATCGCCGTTACCTCGCGCGTCTTCGACTTCTCCCACTGCGCGCTCCAGCGCCGGAGTTGCCTCTCCAGGTACCCATCGGGACGACCGTAGTCACCCAGGCCGACCGATACGGGGTCGACAGTATGAAGATCAGCAAGCGTGTCGACCAAGGCGAAAGCGAGTTCGCGCTTCTGCGCGGCCGAATCGGCGTACTCAACCGGCAACTCCTCCCTGATCACGTGGCCGAGCACCTTCTCCATCACGTAGAAGGGTGCACCGAGCAGGTCACCGCTGGTGTCCTCAAGGACAATGCGCGGCACGGGTACGACCGTACCGGCCAGCGCACTCTGCACCCTCACCTCGCGACCCATGTCATGAGCACTCGGCAGCAGATCACCCGAGGGCGGACGGCGCAGGATCACCGAGCCGGCCTCACTTGCCAGTTCGAACGTCAGATTGGACTTTCCACCGACGACGAGCGTCGGTTCGATCGCCAGCCACCGATCATCGCCAAACACCTGCGCGAGCAACGGACCCAACAGATCGGGACGCACTAGTTCTTGCAACCTCAGTTTCCTCTCCTTCTGAGTGCATGGCAGACCGCACCATACAAGCTCCTATTTGGACGTGTCTTACCGCGACCTATGTCCTGACAGGAGCTTCTTCACATCCATGAGCGCTGGCGGTGTCGGGTAGATGGTGACCGGGTAGTGCCCGCGTCGACGATCAGCAAGTGCCGCCTAGCGCCCTTTTGGTAGGGCAGCGATTCAGAGCCACGCCTCGGACATCGTCAGCAGCGAAACGTCGATGGACGCGAGGAGGTCCAGTTGAGGTTCGATACGGGGCAGCTCGTGGGTGAAGAAATACGACGCGGCTGCTCGCTTGCCCGCATAGAAGTCGCCTTCCTTCCCGGCTGCCACGATCGCCTGCTCCAGCCACATCCACGCGATGACGATGTGGCCGACAGCGTCAAGGTATGTCGCAGCATTGGCCAGCGCCGTGGCCGGGTCTCCGGTGGCCCAGAGGCTCTCGGTGATCCGAACGATTCGGGTCAGGGCCTGCTGCAGTTGTTCTCCCAGTGCGGCCAAGTCGCCGGTGGCCTTATTGACGGTCTCGCATACGGCCTGCACCAACAGTCGCAGGCCCGCGCCGCCGTGCATGATGACTTTACGACCGAGGAGATCCTGCGCCTGGATTCCGTGTGTGCCTTCGTGGATGGCGTTGAGGCGGTTGTCCCGGTAGAACTGTTCGACCGGGTACTCCCGGGTGTAGCCGTAGCCCCCGTGGATTTGGATTGCGTGGTCGTTCGCGACCAGGCACCACTGTGATGGCCAGCTCTTGACGATCGGCGTGAGCACGTCAAGAAGCAATCCGGCCCGGCTGCGGGCGTCGTAGGTCGAGGCGGTCTGTTGCTCGTCGAGGAGCCGCGCCGAGTACAAGACCAGCGCCATACCCCCTTCGACGTAGGCTTTCGAGGCGAGCAGCATCCGCCTGACGTCCGCGTGCTGAACGATCGGCACCTGCGGTGCGGCCGGGTCCTTCGCACCGACCGGCCGGCCCTGTAGCCGGCCTCGGGCGTAGTCCACTGCATGCAGGTACCCGGTGTAACCCAGGGACACGGCGCCGACGCCGACGCCGATGCGGGCCTCGTTCATCATGTGGAACATGTAGTCGAGGCCGTGGTTCTGCTCTCCCAGGAGATAGCCGACCGCTCCCGAGGATCCCTGGGGCGTGTGGGCACCCTCGCCGAAGTTGAGGACGGCGTTGGTCGTGCCGCGGTAGCCCATCTTGTGGTTCAGACCGGCGAGCACGACGTCATTGCGCTCGCCAAGTGAGCCGTCCTCGTCGACGAGGAACTTCGGCACGATGAACAGCGATAGCCCCTTGACCCCCCGTTGTGTTCCCGCAACGCGAGCGAGGACGAGATGCACTATGTTGTCGCTGAGTTCGTGGTCGCCGCCCGAGATCCACATCTTGTTGCCGTAGAGGCGGAAGGTCCCGTCGCTGGAGGGCACCGCGCGCATGGCGACATCGGCGAGCGACGAACCAGCCTGAGGTTCGGACAGACACATCGTGCCGAAGAATCGCCCTTCGATCATAGGACCGACGAAGGTTCTGATCTGCGCGGGAGAACCGTGGGCGATCAGCAGGTTGGCGTTCGCCATCGTGAGCATCGGGTAACTTGCGGTGGCGACGTTCGCAGCCTGGAACCATGCGAAGCATGCTCGATGAATGACGTTCGGAAGCTGAAAGCCCCCCAGTTCCTCGTCCATGGCGCCGCTGAAAAGACCACTCTTGTTGAACGCGGCCAGCGCGGCGGCGATCTCCGGGATAAGCGTGACGCGCTCGCCGTCGAACTGGGGCTCTTCCCTGTCGCTCTTTGCGTTGTGGGTGGCGAAGTGGCGTTCGGCCAACTGCTGGGACAGTTCAAGGAAGGCGTCGAACGTCTCCCGCGAGTGGTGCCTGAATCGGTCCCTGGATGTCAGGGATTCCGACTGGAGCCATTCGAACAGGAGGAAGTCGAGGTCTCGCCTGGAAAGCACCTTGGACGTCATGACAGAGGTCCCCTTCGGCAGTGGAGAGAGCAGATCAGGAGGTCGTCGGCGCCGGGTGGTGTTTGCGGTGCTCACATCGAGATCCCGCCGTCCACAGCAAGGACGATTCCTGTCACGTAGCCGGCCTCCTTCGACGCCAGGAAACCGACAGCGGCGGCCATCTCCTCGGGCTGCGCGAATCGTCGCATGGGTATGGCTGCGGTGAGTTCCTGCCTCTTTTCCTCCGGGATGGAGGCGATCATCCGGGTCTCCGCATTGGGAGACACCGCGTTCACCGTCACGCCGAATCGCGCCAGTTCCTTGGCTGCGGTCTTAGTGAAGCCGATGATCCCTGCCTTGGCGGCCGCATAGTTGGCCTGACCCGTGTTACCCCGCAGGCCGGTGTAGGAGGTCACATTGATCACCCGTCCGAACTGCTGCTGACGGAAGTGCGGGGTACATGCCCTCGTGAATCGGAAGGTGCCACCGGTGTGGACCGCGAGGACCTGTTCCCAGTCCTCGTCGGTCAGTTTCCACAGGACGTTGTCGCGCAGGATGCCTGCGTTGTTCACAAGGATGTCGACGCGGCCGGTCTCCCCGATGATTCGGTCCACGGCAGCGTTGACTTCGTCGGTACTGGCGACGTCCGCGTGATGAGCTCGCGCACCTATGGAAGCGGCAGCGTCCTGCACCCCGTCGCCATCGAAGTCGACCAGGTAAACGGTGGCCTGGGCCTTCTGGAAGAAGCGCCCGAGCTCAAGCCCGATCCCTTGGGCCCCTCCTGTGACGATCACAGTCTGACCGGAGAAGTTGAAGAGAAGATTGTCGCGCAAAGGGAAACTCCCTGTCTGATTGTCGTTGGGGACGCCTTGCATGGCGGCCGCCGCCGCGAAAGCGGTGGGGCGGGAAGATCGAGGACCACCGGCAACCATCTGGCGTCGTCACCGACATCGGTGCCCGACCGGCGTGACGCCCCGTTGGCCCGGGCAGGCCAAGGACACCGACCTAGCCGACAGCCGGTCACACGCTTGTGGACATGTCATGACGTGCGTCGCAGGCGCAGAGCCCGAACCGTGACTGTGACTCAGACTGCCGTCCAGCCACCGTCGACAGGCAGGATCGATCCGGTCACGTAGCTACTGGCATCACTCGCGAGGTAGAGGAGGGCTCCCAACAGCTCACCTTCCCTGCCTGAGCGCCCCATGGGGGTAAGCTTCGCCACCCAGGCCTCACCGTCCTCGCTACCGAACAATCCCGCGGTCATCTCCGTTGGGAAGAAACCGGGCGCGATTGCATTCACGCGTACGCCCCGACGGGCCCACTGGGCGGCGAGTTCGCGCGTGAGGTTGATAACGCCGGCTTTACTCGCCGCATAACTCGCCTGCGGCATGCGGCCAAGGCCCACCAGTCCGACGATAGAAGCAACGTTGACGATCGAACCACCGCCCTGCGCGACCATCTGCACTCCGGCGTACCGGCACATCGAGTAGGCGCCGATGAGATTCACCTCGACCACCTGCCGAAAATCATCGGCGGTTTCGTTCTCGACCCGGTTCGGCTTGCTGATGCCGGCGTTATTGACGAGGACGTCGACACGTCCGAACCGTTCGACCGTGCGCTCCACCAGCACACGGCAGTCATCGTCCACGGTGATGTCGCAGGGCACGACCAGGGCGTCGCCTATTTCGGCTGCGATACGCTCGAGTCTCTCGGTGCGCCGCGCGGCGAGGACCACCTTTGCGCCCGCCTCGGCGAGCTTCCTGCCGAAATGCTCGCCGAGTCCGCTTGAAGCGCCGGTCACGATGACGACGCGTCCCCGGACGCTGAACAGGTCTGAACTCAAGGTGTAGTTTCCTTTCACAGTGCGGTGAGGCCGCCGTCGACGGGCATGACCGTTCCGGTCACGTACCTGGACTTCTCACCGAGTAGCCACATGACGGCCTCAGCAACCTCTGTCGGCTCCGCGAAACGGCGGCTTGGGTTGGCGGCTGTCAACTTTTCGCGTGCCGCCCCGGGCGAGCTGGCGTTGAAGGACTCAGCGACGGCATCCATGATGCGTGTCTGGGTCGGTCCTGGCGCCACTGCGTTGACCCGAATGCCGTCCCGCGCCCCTTCGATCGCGGCGCTTCGCGTCAAGCCCACCACCGCGTGTTTTGCCGCGACGTACGGCCCGTACCGTGGGACACCGCGGAAGCCGGCGTTCGACGCGATGTTGACGATGGAGCCACCGGAGCCCAGGTGGCGCAGGCCGGCACGCGTCCCCAGGAATGCACTATGAGTGTTGATCGCCACGTTGGCGGCGAAGTCCGCCAACGACGTGTCGACCAGTCGGGCGCCTTGACCTTGCACGCCGGCATTGTTCACAACTCCGCGCAGCTCGCCGAGCGCCTTGGCCGCGTCAACCAACCGGTCCCAGAGCTGCTCGTCGGTCACATCGCCTTTGATCATCTGGACGTGGTCGTCCCGAACGCTCTCGGACGGTTCCAGGTCGGCCCCGACGACGAACCAACTTTGCTCCCTCAGGACCGAGACGATCGCGGCCCCGATCCCGCGTGACGCGCCCGTGACGATCGCTACGGGCCGGTGCTCACTCACTGCCGACCGCCGAGGACTGGGTAGGGACGAGGCCCTCACGGAAAATCGCGTTCGCCCAGATGCGGGACATCTGCGTCACCACGTCGTCGAGACTCAGCGATGATGGCCGTCCTTCGACGAAGCACGCGTACGCGTACTGTTCGGTCATGCCGCCGAACAAGGTGGCCGTGAACTCCGCGTCCAATGACGGGTCGGCAAGCCCTTCGTTCTGAGCTCGAGTGATCATCCGAGCGATTCGGCGATAGAAGATGTCGCGGGCCTCGATCCACATCTCGCGTACTCGGGGCTCCCGCTGGGCCGCCTCGATGAGCATCGCGTACAGGTCCGCGTTCTTCTCGTAGAAGGTCAGGTACTTGCGCGTCGTTGTGTACACCGAACGCGTCGGTTCGGTCGACTGCCAGCTGTCGCGCGCGAAGGCTACGACGTCGCGAAGCAGGTCCTCGAGCAGCTCGATGAGAACGGCTTCCTTGTCGGTGAAGTACCGGTAGAAACTGCCCTGCGAGAGGTTGGCTTCAGAAGTGATGTCCGAGACCCTGGCATGGCCGTAGCCGATTCGCCCGAACACCCGTCGAGCCGACGCCTTCAGCAGGGATCTGGTCCGGTTGCCCTTCTGGGTACGAGGCTGCAGATCGGCTTCGCTGGAACTGCTGACCGGGGGAAGCCCCTCATACTTCGGGGGCCGCTTCTCCAGAAAGGCGTGAATGCCTTCGAGCGCGTCGTGCGACGTCGTCGCATACGTCTGCACCGTGACCAGTTCCTTCTGCAAGCCGTCGTCCAGCGTGTTCTGCCGCCCGACGTCGATGAGTTGCTTCATCGTGCGGTAGGCATGGGGGCTGTGCCGCGCGGAGGCGGCAACGAGGTTGATCGTCGCCGCCTCCAGCTCTTCCGGCGCCGAGACGAGCGTGGTGAGCCCCGCCGCCTCAGCCTCCGCAGCCGTGTACAGCCGCCCGGACAGCATCCACTCCTTGGCTTTCTGCCATCCGATGGCGCGACCGAGGCGCTGGCTGCCACCTGCACCCGGCAATTGGCCTGATCCGAGGTGTCCGTCGCCGATACGTGCGGTCTGGGAGATGGTGATGAAGTCGCAGGCGAGGGCGAGTTCGAGGCCACCGGCCACGCAGGCGCCGTTCACCATGGCACACGTCACCAAGGATCCGCGCTCAAGGCGCTCGCAGAGTTTCTTGAAGTCCTCAAGAAACGCGCCGAAGCGTACGGAATTGGCGTAGAGGTCGAGGTATTTGCGCAGGTCTCCGCCTGCGGAGAATGCCGAGCCGGCACCTGTGACGATGAAGCCGCGTAGCAGGGGATCGGCCTCCACGTCATCCAGGTGGGCAAGGAGCGCTCGCACGGTGTCGTGGTCGAGCGGGTTCCGCAGGTCCGGCCGGTTGATCCGGATCAGCACACCGCGCGTGCCGTCGACTTCCCAGTGCTCACAGACGGTCAGCTCACTGTGCGGCTTCATCACGTCCAGCGCTCCGTTCCTGGTTGGCCCGGGCAACGAGTTCCGTCTTGCGGACCTTGCCCGTGGGCGTTCGGGGAAGCTCGTCGATCAGCCGGACGTACTGTGGCAACTTGTACTTGGCCATCTCCCGCGCGGAGAGATAGGCCACCACGTCTTCCAGCGCCGGCTGCGCGGGGGGCTCGGGCACCAGGTACACCCCGACGATCTCACCAAGGCGAGGGTCGGCGACCCCGATCACCGCCACGTCGCGCACACCGGGCATCTCCACGAGCACGTCTTCGATTTCCCGGGGTGCGATGTTGAGGCCGCCGCGGATGATCGTCTCCTTCTTGCGGCCCACGACGGTGACGTAGCCGTCCTCGTCGACCGTGCCCAGGTCACCGCTGCGCAGCCAACCGTCAGGCGTAAAGGTGGCAGCGGTACGCACCGGATCATCGAAGAACCCGACGCAGACGTTCGGGCCCCTGACCACTAGTTCACCGACCTCGTTGACGCCCAGTGGATAACCGTAGTCGTCCCAAACGGAGACCGAAGTCTGCTCTGGCGGTAGTCCGTCCGTCTCTTCGCGCTTCGCCCTGGGGGCAGCGACCTGGTTCCACGAGATGATCAGGCCCTCTGTGGATCCGTAGATCCGAAGGACGTTGACGCCCATCGAGACCGCCTCGCGCACGAGCTCCGCAGCGACCGGGGCTCCACCGCATCCGAAGAATCGCATCGAGCTGAGGTCGCGCCGGTCCTCGCGAGCGGTCCTGAGCAGGTCGGTGAGGAATGTCGACGCGGCCAGCGTGTACGTGCAGCGGTACGCCTCGATCAACTCGGCGGCCCGACCGGGGTCCCACCGGTCCTGAAGGACGACGGGCAGTCCGTGTATCAGGGCGAGCCGAACTCCGAAGTTGAACCCTGTCGAGTGGCCGACGGGCGAGGGCATCCACACGACATCGTCGGCGCCGAGCCCAAGGTGGTCGTACGCGGCACGTGCGGAGTGGTTGACGGTCTCCTCGGTATGCATGACGGCCTTGGGCTGTGACTCGGTACCCGAGGTGAAGATCAGCTCGCTGACGGCTGCCGGGGACACGACCGGAAACGCCTCCAGCGGCGTGCTGCCCAGCAGGTCCGAGAGGGAGGCACCATCATGCTCGTGGCCCTCCTGGTCGACGACGACATGGATGAAGGAACCGTCGAGTTCATGAAGCAACTCAGCGGCCAGAGCGGCGTGGTCGAATCCCCGATACACGGCGGGCGTGACATACACACGGGCCCGCGACACCTGCAGGAAGTGGGAGAGCTCTTTGCGACGGTAGTTCGGCAGCAGCGGGTTCAGCCGGACGCCCAGCATGGATGCCGCGATGTACAACACCACCGTCTCGTAGCGATTGGGTAACTGCACGGATACCCCGTCGCCGGCGACGACGCCCTGACTGCGCAGCCAACCCGCGGCGCGTGATGCGTCCTCGCAGAGCTGGCGGAAGGTAACTTCGCGCCCGTCCGTCCCGTCCACCACCGCCAGACTGTCGGGGCGCTCGGCCGACCATTGGCGCACCTTGTCGGCGAGTGTGAATTGAGGCCAGGCACCTGACTCACGGTAGGCCTTCTCCTGACCGGGAGTGTGAACAGTGACAGGGAGGTTCATCGACAGCCCCCTTTTTCGGGTACGAAGACGATCGGGGGACGCCCGGCATCGTCCGGGAAGGTCGCCGTCAGCCGCAGCCCTGGAACTATGGCCTCTGGTTCGACACCCTCGACGCGCGCGAAGAGACGGGCGCGTTCGTCGAGGTCGATGGCGCCGACGACGTAAGGCACCTGCCTTGACAGTTGCTCGTCAAAGGCGTAGTTCACGACGACCCAGGAATAGAGGGACCCTGCGCCGGAAGACTCGATGATCTCGAGATCGGGGCACCCGCACTCGGGGCACGCGGGCAGCGGCAACACGAATCGCGTGTCGCAAGCCGTGCACCGTCGCACCGGCAGATGCTTGCGGCCGACCTCTCGCCAGAACCCGTCGCTATCGGGGTCGAGGCCGGTCACGAGCGAATCGATCGGTGTCATTCGGCGATCCTTTTGTCTCGGGTCAGGACCAAGGCGGAGCCATCAGTCAGCGCACCGGACGTGACGACACAACTTTCCGCGCCCTCGACCGTCCGGGTCCCGGCGCGGCCCTGCAGTTGGTACACCGCCTCGGCCACGGTATTCATCCCGTGCAGGTACCCTTCGGCAAGTAGTCCGCCGTTCGTGTTCACCGGCAGCCGCCCGCCCGGAAGGGTATGACCTTCACGGATCATGTCCGCCGCCTCTCCGCGACCGGCCAACCCCAGCCCTTCCATGGCGAGAAGAACGCTGCTGGAGAAGCAGTCGTAGAGCTGGGCCATGTCGACGTCAGCAGGCGTGATCCCCGCACTCCCCCACAGATCACCAGCGATGATGCTGGTGTAGTTGCGCGTCATGTCCGGCCAGAGAAGGGCGTCGCCGGCGTCGAGTCCTGACCGCTTGCCGGTCCCGTAGGCAGCGCCCTGAATGACGACGGGATCGTGCCTCAGGTCTGACGCGCGTGCGCGCGAGGTGACCAGGACGGCACACGCGCCGTCGACCTCAGTCGTGCAGTCGGCCGCGCGGAACGGGTCGGCGATCATTGGTGAATCGAGGTACTGGTCGATCGTCAGCGGACTTCGGCGCATCGCCCGCGGATTGTCGACGGCCCAGGCTCGCTGCGCGACTGCGACAGCCCCGAGGTCGCGTCCGTCGCCTCCGGTCTCGATCAGGAAACGTCGCGCCCACATGGCAATGAACTGCGGGTAGGCGGTGAGACCGTACGGGTACCTGAATCCGGGCGCCAACCCGGGTGCGCGGGTACTCCCGACTCGCTGGCCGCTACGTCCGTTCAGTGCACGGAAGACGAGGACGTTCTTCGCCATCCCCGTTTCGATCGCTGCCGCAGCTTGCATGATGAGAAAGGCGGGCGCCTGTCCCCCCAGGCTCACGTCGACCAGGTAGCTCGGCTTCGGCAGGCCGAGCACCGTTGCCACGGCCTGCGACGAGACGGAGTCATTGTTGAAGCTGAAGCTGATGATGCCGTCGACGTCGGCAAGGCTGAGGCCGGCGTCGTCGACAGCCGCCCGGCAGGCTTCCGTGGCCAGTGACATGACTGACCGGCCCGAGGCCTTGGTCAGGGCAGTCATTCCGACGCCGGCCAGAGCCGTCGATCCGAGAAAGCTCAATCGTTGTCGTCCACGTGACACGCGGCTCGTCTCCTCAAGTCCGTGTGACCCAGTCACCGTATGTCCATCAACAACTCGGTCTGCCGGCCCGGGTTGAGCCGGGCCGGCAGGATCGTCAGCCGCCGAGGTTTGCCTGCTCCGCCTTGGGACCCTTCATCTTGTAGGTGACCAGGTACTTGCCCTTGAAGCCGTCGTGGCGGTCCTTGGAGAATTCGATCTGGGAACCGCTCTTCCCCGAGACGCCGTCGTGGGGCTTGGTCGAGTTCAACGCGTCCACGAGCTTCTGCCCTCCTTCACCGCCGCTGGCCTTCAATGCTTCGGTCAGAACATTGATCGCGTCGAAGGTCTGCGCCGGGTGCTCGGTGAGGTCGGCTTCGCCGAATTTCGCCTTGTAGTCGGCGATGAAGGACTTCGTCGAACCCTTCGTCTGGTCAAGGTTCTGCAGCGAGTAGACACCCGGGAGGTCGCTGTAGGCCTTGCCCGCGATCTTGATCGCGTCGTTGACCAGGATGGGACTGAAGCCGATGAGTGGGACGTTCAGACCCTGCTCGAGCATCGTCTTGGCCACAAGTCCGTGGTCGCTACCCGCCGACCCTCCGATGAGGACGCCGTCCGGCTTCTTGCTCGCGGCGGCGGAGACCTGCGCGGTCACGTCGGTGCCGTTGATCGGATACTCGATCGGGTCGCCGGCAAAGGTGAGGCCGACCTCCTTGGCATGCTTCGAGAAGAGGTCCTTCAGGAGCAGGCCTGCGGATCCGGAGTCGTTGAGTACCACCGGCTTCTTCAGTCCGAGCGCCTTGGCTGTGTCGACGACACCGGTTGCATAGTCCGTCAGCAAGGGCGCGATGCGGTATGTGTAGACCGCACCCTTCGTTACCGACTCCGCGGTGGCGGAAGGGGTGATGAACGGGACCTTCGCACGCTCCGCCACCTCCCGGATCGCGAGCGCCTCGCCGCTGGTTTGCCCACCGACGATGGCTATCGCGTGGTCACGGGTGATAGCGCGCTGCGACTCCTTGCCCGCGTCTTCTCCGGTCAGTTTGTCGTCGTAGACCTTGATCTCGAGTTTGCGCCCGCCGACCCCGCCGTCCGCGTTCACCTTCTCGACGGCGAGTTTGGCCCCGTTGACCATCTGTTCAGCTGTCTTGGCGGAGGCGCCGGTCAACGGCACGACAACAGCCACGACAAGCGGGGCCTTACCGCCACCGGATGAAGCAGACTTACCTCCACAGCCCGCGAGGGCCAGGCTGGCCGTAGCGGCCAGCACGACCAATGCTTTGAACTTCATCCGTTCACTCCTCTGTGTTCTGTCGGATCGTTGCCGCCGACGGCTCCTCGTGCCCGAAGTACGCGGACCGGATCGCCTCGTCGTTGTCGATTCCCCCGCCGGTGGACAACGTGACCTTGCCGAGTCGGAGAACGTGCAGGCGGTCGCACAAGTCGTTGAGCCGCGTGTAGTTCTGCTCGACCACCAACAGCGACAGCCCCGTTTGTCGCAGGATGCCCAGCGACTCATAGATCCGGTCGATGACAACCGGTGCAAGACCGAGCGACGGCTCGTCGAGCAGAAGTAGCCGCGGATTCGACACCAGGGCACGTCCGATGCTCACCATCTGCTGCTCGCCGCCCGAGAGCAGGCCGGCGAGCTGTCGCCGGCGTTCCCTGAGCACGGGAAAGAGATCGAACACCATCGGGAGAACCTCGTCGAGGCGGGATCGGACTCCCCGCGGCCAACGTGAGATGGCGGCCAGCCGGAGGTTCTCCTCCACCGTGAGCGACCTGATGACGCGGTGGCCCTCCGGCAGCATCACCAGGCCACGACGCAGGCGCGCCGATGGAGACTCGTTGGCGAGGCGGCTGCCTTGGAACTCGATCTCCCCTGACCGGGCCGGCAACAGGCCCGCCAGCACCTTCAGCAGCGAGCTCTTCCCGGCGCCGTTGGCGCCGATCACCCCGATGGCTGCGCCCTCCTCGACGGTGAGGTCGATATCGACCAGTACGTCGGTGGCGGATCCATAGCCAGCCCGGAGACCCCGGACCTCGAGCAACGCGGTCATGCCTTCCCTCCGAGGTAGGCGTCGACGACTTCGGCGCGGCCCAGGACATCGTCGGGCTCCCCCGCGGCCAGTGTCTGGCCCCCGTCGAGCACGTGGATCCCGTCCGAGACCTCCGCGACGAACGAGACGTTGTGGTCGATCAGGAGGATGCCGATGCCGGCGTCGGCGAGTTGGCGGATGATGACCGCCAGCGTCGATCGTTCGTGGTCATTGAGGCCCGCGCCGGGCTCATCGAGCAGAAGAAACGACGGCGTCGTGGCGAGCGCTCGAGCGACCTCGGTCAGGCGCTGTGTCGCGTACGGCTGCGAGCCGATGGGGTCAGCCAGGTTCTCGTGGACGCCGAGGGCGCGCAACAGGCCGGCCGCCCTGCTCAGCGCGGCGCGGGTGTCGCGCCGGGCAGCGGGCGAGTCGAAGACCTCGCCGAGGTCGCTCGCGGTGGCAGTTCCCGCGAAGCCCAGTGCGACATTGCCGATGATGGAGACCTCGGGTATGAGCTTCGCTGTCTGGAACGTGCGCACGACCCCCAGGCGCGCCACCTTGTACGGCAGCTGGGCGTCCAGCCGTTGGCCGTCCAGCGTGACGCCGCCGGAGGTCGGTGTGACGTGGCCCGTGATGATGTTGACGAGCGTGGTCTTGCCGGCGCCGTTCGGCCCGACAAGTCCCACAACCCGACCCGGGGCCACCTCGAGGGTCACGTCAGACAGAGCGCGTACGCCCCCGAACTCGACCGAGACGTTTTCGACGCGCAGCGGTCCCTTTGCCGGCCGTGTCTCGAAGCCGACCTCGGCGGGGTGGACATCGGCGACGTGCTCGGGACGTCGGCGCCGCCGTATCGACGTCACCAATCGCTCGATGAGGCCGCCGAGGCCACCACGCCCGTAGCTGAGGAGGAGGATGATCGCTACGCCCAGGATGAGGGTGTTGTAGCCGGCGCTCGCCACACCGGCCTCGTCGATGAACACGAGCGCGATGACACCGATCACCGGGCCGAGCTGGGTTCCGACCCCACCGATCAACACGGCAAGGATCAGGAGTATCAGCCGCTGCAGCCCGAACGAATCCGAGGCGATGGATAGCGACTGGTGAGCGAAGATCGTGCCTGCGAGGCTCGCCAGGACACTCGAGACGACGAAGGCGACGAGCCTGACGCGTCCGGGCGATACTCCCACCGCTGACAGTGCCACCGGTGCATCCTTCAGCGCCATGAACTTGCGCCCCATACCTGACGCCGTAAGGCGCGCCGAGAGTTCCCAGGCGATCCATGCGCCGACGGCCGCCAGCCAGTAATAGTCGAGCGTGTTGGCCGCGATCTCCCTCCCGGCGATTTCCGCGTACGGGATGCCGAGAAGCCCTTCGGCGCCGCCCGTGACCGGGGTCCACTTGAGGAGGATCTCCTGGACCGTCACCGCGAAGCCGAGCGTGGCGATCGCGAGGAAGAGGTCCTTGAGGTGCCGTGTCGGCAGCCAGAGCAGGACGCCGACGACCGCGCAGATCGCCATTGAGACCAGCGTCGCCACCAGGAACGGCAGCCCCATCCTCATCTGCAGCAGGCACGTCGCGTACGCGCCGATCCCGTAGACGGCCACATGAGCGAGGGAGAAGATGCCGGCGTAGCCGTAGATGAGGTTGAAACTCACGGTGAGGATGAAAGCCGTCGCCGCGGTGATGGCAAGGTACACCGCGAAGTCGTCACCCTGGATTACCGGGACCAAGGCGAGCAGGACGAGGGGCGCGAACAACGACTGCCACCAAGGACGCGTACTTTCGGAAGCCCTTGCCATCGTCATACCCTCTCTGCCTTACGGGGGTTTGCGAACAGCCCGGCCGGACGCCAAGCGAGCACGACGAACAGCAGGAGAAAGACCATGCTGACCGAGTAGCGCGGGCTCACGAACTGGACGAAGCCGGTCTGCACGGCCGCGACGGCCAACGCGCCGCCCGCAGCTTTGGAGATGCTCCCCAAGCCACCCACCACCGCGGCAGCGATGCCGAAGATGACGAGTGGGAGCGCCGATGCCTGTGACACCGCGGCGATCGAACTCTGCAGAACCCCCGCAAGGCCAAGTGCCGCGCCGGCGAGGACCCAGGTCACGACGGCGATGACGCCCGTGCGCACTCCGTACAGGCTCGCCAGTTCGCTGTCGGCGGCCGTGGCCTCGAAGGCATTGCCGACCATCGTCCGGTCGACGAACGCGAGAACGCCGAGGATGAATATCACCGCCAGGACGACAACCAGGATGCGTGCGCGGGCGAAGGTGGTGCCTCCGATCGACACGCTGCCCTGGAGGAGGGGCGCGGCGGAGAAACCCTCCTTCGCCCAGATCTCACCGGCGAGGAACTCCAGGACCAGTCCGACGCCCAGGAGTGAGAGCGAGAGGGCGACGTGGTTGATGCCGCGGCGCTGACCCCACCAGACGGCGACGGCATATCCAACGAGGCTCAACAGTGCCGTGACCGCCATCGTGCCGAGAACGCCGAGAACGCTCGGGGTCGCCTGGTTGACGTAGAAGATTCCCGCGATGACGGCGATGTGCCCGGCTCCGAAGTTCAGGATGCCGCTTGAGCGGTAGATGACGTTCAACGACACCGCTATCAATGCGTAGACGGCCGCATTGGACAACGTCGTTACCACGAACTGCGTCATGAGGAACTACCCTTTTGATGGGTGGAAATACATGAAAATGCAAGTGACGTCATGATCATTAACCCGCGTCAACTTTCGTCAGGATTGGGGAACGTTCCCTGGATCCGCTGACAGGTGGGATCCCTGCCCGCCTCTCAGAACGGCGCGGCCGATCCCACCGGTGGACGAGAGTCGTAGGCCACGTAACTCGCGATGAGACCGCTGTCGTCGAGATGTCCGACCGACAGGAACGACAAGACCTCAGCGCCCGAGGCATCACGGACGACGCCCTGGACATAGAAGCGGTTCTCAACGGTGTCGGAGCGAACCTCGTGCATCCAATTGCGCTCTCCGCGGGCGCGGAAAAGCCGGATCAGAGAATCGGTTCCCCGGGCCTCCAGACGGAACGCGGTTACGCCGTCGGAGCCGGGGTCGTACGGCGGGTGGGAGTAGAAGGCGTCCGCGGAAAAGCAGGCCGCTGCCTCCTCGAACTTCCCTGTTCCCAGGAGCCGGAAGTAGTCGGTGACGATCTGAGGGAGCGTCATGCACAGGCCTCCTGAACGGATTCATCCTTGAGGCATGGCGACTCGTCGCCGAACCGCAGGCCTAGCTGCTGGAGCCGCTCCCATGCCGACGGCAATTCCTCGCACAGCTTGGCCTGCGAATCCGCTCGGCCCTTGGGGATGTACGACCGTGCCGTGGCGAGGCCCTTCGGCTCCCACACGACGTCGCCGCTGATCGCCAGCGAACCACCTACGTGCGGCGCCTCCTCGAGCAACACCACGTCCGCACCGGCGCCGCTCGCTGCCACGGCGGCACACAAGCCGGCCATACCCCCACCAGGGACGACGACCCGTGCTTGTTCTGCCATTACGAATCCTCGCCTTCACGTGGGCTAGATCACATCATGAGATATAAACATGAAAGTGGCGTCACCGTCAATAACAACAACTGCCAGGGTCTGCCGATTAGTTGGTGGGGTCATAGACGACTTCGGGGGTTGTCCCGGAGGTGGGAGTTGTGCACACGAGGTCACGGCCGCGGGGTGGAACGGTCGCCACCTCGGCTCCGTACGTGGGCCGGACGAAGACCGGTGACGCTCAAGAGACAACTACGATGCGTGCCGCCAGCCTGTTAGCTACCCGTCCAGGCACGGCCTGGCCTACACCACGTTCGACTACACCAACCTGGCGTTACCGTGGCGGGCATCTCAAGGCCGCGGATGACATCGCGGGACACGGCGTGATCACCTCGTCACCGAAACTCGATCTCGCGTCTCCGTTGCTCAGCTTGGTAACATGCCGCCGATCATGGTCCGTGTCCTCAATAGAGCGCAGGAACTGACTACGGAAGCGCCCAACGTCCGCTCGCTCGGGACCGACGTCTCGTCGACATGAAGCCGCGCGTATGAGCCCGAACTTACGGAGGCCTTTCGTGACTGACAACCGGATGAACGATCGCGTCAAAGTGATACACAAAGGTATGGCGACTGTGGACACCACGGCTGCGGAGCGCCCACTGGTCGCGCCGGACTCCAGCTTGCCGAACCAGGCCCTGCAGGTGCTCTCCATGGCTCAGCGCACGGCCGAGGAGCATGTCCGCAGCGCCCACCAGCAGGCGGACAAGATTCGCGCGGATGCGGTGGCGTCCGCGGAGCAGATCGCCCACGACGCCGACATGCACGCTCAGCATGTCCGACGCGAGGCGGACAAGGTGCTCGCCGAGGCGCACGCGGCCGCCGAGCACGCGGCGCGGGAGACCCAGACGCGTGTGGAGGAGGCGCAGCGGAACGCTGACAGAATCGTGTCGGAGGCTCGGGCGCAGGCGGACGCGATAGCGGCCAACGCGGAGCAGAACGCTGAGGAACTGAAGCAGCAGGCACAGATGCGCTATGACGACGTCGTAGGAAGCCTGGGCGCCAAGCGCGAGGCACTGCAGCAGCAGATCGAGGCTTTGGAGCGGTTCGACCGCGAGTACCGGGCGCGGCTGACGGCGTTCATGCAGGCTCAGTTGCGTGCTCTCTGGGTCGACCAGCCGCAGGTGACCGGGGAGCCCGACTACCCTGCCCCTGAGATGTCGGACGAGTCCGCGCTGCCGGAGCAGCGGAACTCTGAGGAGCCGAACGCGCCCATACCGACACAACGGCAGAGCCCGGAACCGGCTGGAGTCTCGGCTACCTGAGTCTCCGGACACGTTGGTGCGGTTCACACCGCGTTCGTCGAAGCGAGAACGCAACGGCCCCGTACCGCGCATGCGCGATGACAAATGCGCATGACGGTACAGAAGCGGTTGTCCAAATCCCCGCGGATCGCGCATCCCGGTCGAAGGTCGGTCCACGCCGGACTCACGCCGTCGGTAGCTACACGCGCAGGGGCGTGCAGTGCATCTCATCGGCGTCGTCAAATGCCCAGGAGCCCGGTAGCAATCGACGCTGATCAGGTGTAGACGTCAGTAACCGCATCGCAACACGCGTGCGTGGGAGGAGTTGAGATGAGTTTCAGCCATGCCCTGCGTCTCGCAGTCAACACCCGGCGAGATATCCGCCTTGCCGGCATCGGTGTGCTGGCCACCAGCCTTGCCGTTCTCGGGGGCGCCTCACCAGCGGACGCCGCCACCTCGACACGTCAATTCACACCGGCGCCGCCTGGCTCGACGGCCATTCAGCTGCCGCTGGGCATGAATAACGCGCAGACCACCGTGATGGTTGAGATGGCCGGCGATCCGGTCGCCGTCGCGGACGCCAACGCACCCGCGCCACTGACCAGCAGCCAGAAGGAAGCGCACAAGAACCAGCTGCGGTCGCAGCAGACACCTGTCGAGCAGCGCGTCCGCGACCTCGGTGGCGCCGTACTCGGCAACTACCAGTCCGCGTACAACGGCGTCAAGGTCCGGGTCGCGGCGCGCCAAGCGCCTGCGCTGCTGAGCCTCCCGAACGTGGTAGCACTGCACCGGATCCAGACGATGAAGCCGGACAACACCAGGGGTGTTCCGCTCATCGGCGCACCCGGCGCGTGGGACGGCCTCAACGGCTTCCACGGTGAGGGCGTCAAGGTTGCGGTGATCGATACCGGTATCGACTACACCCACGCCGACTTCGGTGGCCCGGGCACCCCCGCGGCGTACCAGGCGGTGCACGCGAACGAGACCGCGGCGGCCGACCCCGCACTGTTCGGCCCCGGTGCGCCCAAGGTCAAGGGCGGCGTCGACCTGGTCGGCGACAGCTACAACGCCGACCCGACCAGCCCGAACTACCAGCCGGTACCGCATCCGGACCCGAACCCGCTCGACTGCAACGGTCACGGCACGCACGTGGCCGGCACCGCGGTCGGATTCGGCGTACTCGGCAACGGCACGACGTACCACGGCCCGTACAGTGCCACGACGGTCAGTGGCAACTCGTGGCTGGTCGGACCCGGCGTAGCACCCAAGGCCGACCTGTACTCGATCCGCGTGTTCGGCTGCCAGGGCTCCACCGACGTGACCGTCGACGCGATCGAGTGGGCGGTGGACCACGACATGGACGTGATCAACATGTCGCTGGGCTCGCCGTTCGGCACCGCGGACGACCCGAGTGCGGTGGCCGCCTCGAACGCCGCCCACGACGGTGTGATCGTCGTGGCGTCGGCCGGCAACTCCGGGCAGAACCCGTACATCACCGGCTCGCCGGCCTCCGGCACCGGCGTGATCAGCGTGGCCGCTAACGACCCGACGGCGAGTTTCCCCGGCGCGCACGCGGCGCTGAGCACCGGCACCACCGTCGACACGATCGACGCGAACGGGGCCGCTCTGCCCGCTGGCTCGCTGCCGGTGAAGGTGTTGAAGACCGGCAACGCCATCTCGCTCGGCTGCGACCCTCAGGAGTACGTCAACGCGGGCGTGTCCGGAAAGCTCGTGGTGGTCCGGCGCGGCACCTGCGCTCGGGTCGCCCGAGCCGTCTACGGCCAGAAGGCCGGCGCAGCAGCCGTACTGATGGTGAACAGTTCGGCCACCCTGCCGCCGTTTGAAGGCCCGATCACGAACAACCCGGACACCGGCGAATCGTACGACGTCACCATCCCGTTCCTCGGCGCCAAGAGCAGCGACGCTGCCAAGCTGGTGGCAGCGGACGGCGGCACCGTGTCGCTGAGCGCGTTCGCCCTCGCTAACCCGGGCTTCCTCGCCCCGGCGGACTTCACCTCGGGCGGCCCCCGCGCGGGTGACAGCTGGCTCAAGCCGGACGTGACCGCGCCCGGCGTGAGCATCTCCTCGGCCGGCATCGGCACCGGCAACAGCTTCGAGGTGCTCTCGGGCACCTCGATGGCGGCCCCGCACACCGCGGGCATGGCCGCGCTGGTGCGCCAGGCCCACCCGACCTGGGAGAAAGTGCAGTACTGGAAGGCCGCGATCGTGAACACCGCCGATCCGGGCAAGGTCGCCGGGTACAGCACGCGGGTCGCTGGCGCGGGACTGATCCAGGCGGTCGGCGCGACCCAGACCGAGGTGGTAGCACAGGGCGACCAGGGCACGGCGACGCTGAACTACGGCTACGCGGAGTTGAGCAAGAACTTCAGCCAGACCAAGACCATCAAACTGAACAACTTCAGCAACAGCCCGGTCACGTTCGCGGTGGCCACCGCGAGGGATGCGGGCAGTCCGCACACCGTCGGGTTGAACAAGTCCCAGGTGACGGTGCCGGCTCGCGGTGACGCCGAGGTGAACGTCGCCTTGGGCGTCCCGGCGGCCACCGCTGGCAACTCGAGCAAGTTCAACGACGTTGCCGGCCTGGTGACGTTCACCCCGAAGAGTGGCGACAACCGCGGTGTCGCGCTGAAGGTGCCGTACTACCTGGTGCCGCAGACGATTTCCAACATCAGTACGAATATTGACACGAAGCAGTTGGCGCGTACCGGTGCCGCGACCGCGACCGTGACCAACAAGAACGGCGCGACGACCGGTACGGCCGACTGGTACGCGTGGGGGCTGTCCGACGGCCAGGACAAGGGCCTCGGCTCCAACGACGTACGCGCGGTCGGTGCGCAGGCCTTCCCCGATGGGGTGGCGTTCGCGATCAGTACCCAGAACCGGTGGTCGAACGCGGCGGTGAACGAGTTCGATGTGTTCGTCGACGTGAACGGGGACGGGACCGACGACTACGACGTGGTCGGCGTCGACTTCGGCGCGGTCACGGCCGGCTCGGATGACGGGCGGATGGCCACGGTCGTGTTCGACCTGCGCACGGGCAAGGGCTCGATCCAATTCCTCGCCGACGCGCCGTTCGATAGCAGCACGATCGTGCTGCCGGCCTCGGTGAGCCAACTCTGCGCCGCCGGCTCGCCGTGCCTGTCCGCGAACAACCCCCGGCTGCGCTATCACGTCGAGGCGTTCGGCCGGACGGACAGCACAGTCGACGTCGTTGACGGCACGGCCGCCTTCAACGCGTTCACACCGGCGCTCAGCACGGGCATGTTCGACACCGTCGCGCCGAACACGTCGGCGACCGAGAACGTCACGCTCAACGCCACGGAGTTCGCCCAGACGCCGGCGCTCGGCCTAATGATTGTCAGCCACGACAACCGCAGTACCGACGAGGCGCAACTCATCTCGGTACGGCTGAACTAGCAACCCACAACCGGCGGCCGCCCCGCGAAGTCGGGGCGGCCGCCGCTGCCGTTACCAACGCGACGCCGCAAACTCGACGTCAAGCACGATCCGAGACCCTGACTGATGTGCCAAGGAGTGCGGCACGTGCGGCATCGCGCACGACGTGTGGTCCCCACATGGTCACTGGCGAAACGAGTTGCTACTCGGCAGGCTCCGCGATCAGTGCGGTAGCGATACGGCGGAAGCCGAGCCGGGAATATATCCGGGCGACGTCATCGTCGCTTGCCGACAAGAAGACCGTTTCCACGCCTTGCGATCGGGCGTCGGCCACAAGCGCCGCGGTGACCGCGAGCGCAAGCCCACGACGACGCGCGGTGGGCAGCGTCCCCACGCCGACGATCTCGCTGACCGCTCCGACTGGCTGGTGCTGTCCCGCGCACAGCGCAGTTCCGTCTTCTACCGCTGCGGCAACCGCAGTCAGGCCTGCCCGGATTCGTGCGACCACGCGTTCCACCGACCCGTTGCCAGCGCGGGCCCGAACCGACTCCGCCAATTCCGCCGCGCCCGCCATGCCAATACGGGTTCCCGGCTCCGCGAAGGCAAGGTGGGGGACGGCCAGCGCGCTCGGCAGCACCGGATCGTCCGGGCCCACAATCCGCACCGGCACGCCGCCGAAGCCATCCGCAATGGGCGTAGGTGCGTCCGGGTCGAGCACCATCAAGGGGTGTTCGTGAACCACGAGCCCCGACTCCTCGACCGCGTCCCGTAGTGCAGGCGTGGTCTCGGCGATCCACTCGAAACTTTCCGGGATCCCGAGTTCACGCTGCCGGACGCGCACTCGGGTCACGTCGGCCGCACTCACCGTGCCGGACCACTGACGAGCCGGACGAGCGTAGAACGGCCAGCCTTCGCCTTCCCGGACGAACAGAGTCAGCGCCGCGAAGTCTTCAACCCGGGCACCATGGCGGGGCACCGCGTCGTAATACCGCTCAAGCAGGTCCAGCAGTACCCGCTCACGGCGATCATCAAGATCCACAAAGGTCATGCCAAGCATCCAAGCACCAGGCCGCCAACCGCAGCCACCTCATTACGACCGGCCCACAACCGGCTGATGATTTCGACCCGCCCGCCGGCGGGACGTCGGCAGCCGGTGGCGCCGCCTGGAGCCTGACCAGCAGGCGCTGCTCGTGCTGGCCCACCTGCGCAACGGCGACACCCGCGACCGGCTGGCCGGGGGATTCGACATCAGCGCGACCACGGTGTGGCGCTACATCCGCGAGGCGGTCGACCTGCTCACCGCGCCGCGCCCACCCCTACCAGGCGACGCGGCGCATCGGCTGCGCCAGGTCGCCCGTCCACTGGACGCCTTGCTATGGGTGCTGGCCTCGAACGGGGACGGCCCGGGTTCGCTCGGCAGCGACGGCGACCGCATCCTGCGCCTGACCCCCTGACCCGGCTCAGACCTGGTACGTCGGCGTGATGATGCCCCGGGCCAGCGTGTGAAACGCGAGATTGAAGCTCGCGTAGGCGGCCGATGAGTCGGGGGTCAGCTCCAGCGCGTCGACGTCCACCGCATGCACCACGAAGAAGTACCGGTGCGGGCGGTCGCCCTCGGGCGGGTACGGGCCGCCGTAGCCGGTCTCGCTGTAGTCGTTGCCCAGCGAAAACGCGTCGCCGGGCGGTTCCTGCCCACCGGCGCCCTGGTCCAGTTCAGTGACCGAGGTCGGCAGGTTGACCAGCACCCAATGCCAGAAGCCGGACGGCGTGGGCGCATCGGGATCGAAGCAGGTCACCGTGAAGCTGCGGGTCGCCGCCGGGAAGCCGGACCAGGACAAATGCGGCGAGACATTGCGGCCCCCCAGGCCTGGGTGCGCGAACATTTGGTCCATCGGCTTGCCGGCGGTCACGTCCGAACTGGTCACGGCGAACGAGCCAACGGCAGGCAGGAGCTGGTACGGGTCCGGTGCGACGGGTCGATCCAGGCTCATGAGGTTCTCCCAAAGGTCGATCGCGGTACCACGGTTACTTCATCAGATCTTGCCCAACGTACCGGCTGGACTAACGCGGAAGCAGGGTTGAACGTAGCGAGGCGCTCCATGGCCGATCGCCGCGCACGCCCGAACCTGGCGCAACATCGCCGCTTCCCTACACAACAACGCCGCCGAGTTCGAGCGGGCCGTTCGCTGGGACGTCACCGACTGGGGCGGTGCGGCCGGCCCTGAACCGCCCCATTGTGCCCTAGGGGTGATCGGAACGCCGGGGTTGAGTACCTGTATGGTCTCCGACGCTGATGAAATCGACAGGCTCGGATGGGTTGCCGCTGCACGAGGCCCTTGATGTGCACTGCCGACGTCAGGAGGAGAGCGTGGGAGCACAGCACCGACGAGCGGGATACAAGTCAGCCAATGTGGCGTGGTGGACGCGGCGCCCGTCCTTCGGGTCACCGACCTACAACCCGGCTCAGACCCCTGGGCCGGCCCGGGGCTACGGTGCCGGGCAGGCGTCCGGCACCGCGTTGCCGGACGAGGCGACCCAAATCTTCCGGGCGACCCGGGCGCACGGCGCACCGGCGCCGGCATCCGGCGAGCCACGGATCCACGGAGCCCAGGTGTACGGGGGACCAGCCGGCCACGTCCCGCTCGCGCAGAAACGGTGGCTGCTCCCCGCCTCGATCGGCGTTCTCGTAGCCGGCCTGCTGACCGGCGGCGTGATGGCGGCGTTCGCCCTGCCGTCCGGCGACGCCAAGACCACCCCGAACGCCACCCGACCGTTGCCTGGCGACATCACCGACCCGTCGCAGCCGCCCGCCCAGCCGCCAGCGGCCGATCCGACCCCGACACCAACCGCCGCTCCCACCAGACCGGCGAGGCAGGTCGTGCCGCCGGCCGGTACGCTGCGCACGGCCTCGTCGCAGTGCCTGACGGTCGACGGTAACAACGACCGCGCCCGGACCCACGCGGCCACGTGCGACGGCTCGACACCGCAGCGCTGGCTGCTGAGCCCGCTGCGCGCCGGCACCTACATGATCGTCGATGCCGCCAGCGGCAAGTGCCTGGACGTGAACGAAGCCAGCAAGGACGACGGCGCCCAGATCCAGCTCTACACCTGCAACGGCACCAACGCGCAGCAGTGGACGGTGGCCTGGCAAGGCAACGCGTTCGCGCTCGTCAGCGTCAACAGCGGAAAATGCGCCGCGATCGAGGGTGACGGTGGGACCAAGCAACGCGGCTGCCGCGACGACGCCAGCCAGCGTTGGACGGTCCAGGCCGGCTGAACACGGTGCGTGGCCGACCGACCATGCACCGGGGCACCCCCGGCTGACGTGTCGGCTGTGACGGTGCCGCCCCGTCATTACGCATCACACCTCCCACTGCGAAGTCGAAGACCACCGGCGCGCGCGGCAGCAGGCGCGCCGAAGAACCCGTTGGTGGTAGTCAGACTGGCCGCCCGCCACCACCGCTCGTAGGCAAACACGTCGGCCGCGTGACTCACACGCCGCGGTGCACCAACGCACATCCGGGTACGGACCGCTCGCGCACGAGCCTCTTTCCCCATGCTTACCTCGCTGACAGCCCCAACCTAGGGGCATCGGAGCCAAGCCGGTACCTACGCATCCTCGGCGTACCGCCCACCCAGACGGACCCTGGGCCACTCAGCTAGCCCGCAATCCGCTCACCGACCTCGGCGACCGAACCGAGCAATTCACAGTCCTCATCCATGGCCGAGCCGGCCAGTTCACCGTCGCCTTCGGCATCGTCCTGACCGACGCCGACATCACCGTTACAACCGGCGATACTTCCCGGCGGATCGCAGTTGTCCGGAACGTTGGCGGTGACGAAGCTCCTGACCAGGATCACCGATGCCACGCCAAGCTTGGCGATGCCACCCCCTTGGGCGTTGGGTCCGATGGCCCTGTTCCGCGTGACCGTGCTGTCGGTCAGCCGCGCCTCACCTCCGACGACGAAGATGCCCGCGCCGTCGGCGGAGAAATCGGCAGAGGTGTTGCTGACGGTGTTGTCGAACACCCGGCTCCGGTTCAATTCGAATTCGCCTCCGGTGTAGATGCCGCCGCCGGCCACACCCGGACTGGTGGCCGTGTTGCCGTACACCTGGCTGTCATTGAGCGTGAGGCGAGGGCCGACGTGGTACAGCGCCGCTCCCGCGGTGCCCGCAGAGCTTGTCGCGTTGTTGTACACCTTGCTGTCGTTGAGGGTTACGACCCCCGCGGAGGAGATGGCACTGCCCCCGGCGAAGCTTGGGGAAATGGCCGAGTTGCCGTACACCTGACTGGCATTCAGGGTGAGGGTTGCGCCGAACTCGTTGTCCACGCCGCTGGCAATAGCCGAATCGCCCGAGGAGCTTGTCTTGTTGTCGTGCACTCGGCTGGTTTGGAGCACCGCCGTGCCCGCATTCTCGAGACCGCCGCCCTCGGCTACCCCATCTGTCGAGCTCACCAGGTTCTGGTCGAGCTCGCTATTGACGAGGGTCACCGTACCGGTGTTGTAGATACCACCACCAGCGGTGTCGCCGCCGGACGTCGCCGTATTCCCAGTGATTGCACTCGTGTCGAGCGTCAACATGCCGCCGTTGTAGATGCCGCCGCCGTTCGGTGCGTCGCCGCCAGTGATGGTCAGCAGGTTGAGGGCGAGACGACCGTCTGCGCCCACCTGCCAGATACGAAACGCCGGTGTGCCAGCAACGCTGCCTCGAGCGATCGTCGACCCGTTGCCGTTGATGGTGATCGGGCTCTGCACCACCGGAAGCCCATTGACGTCGTTGTCGACGTCGGTGAGCGTGTACCGGCACGCGGGTGCGAGGTCAATGGTGCTCGGTGTCGTCGGAGTCATGTTCGCGGCGGTGATCGCGGCCTTGAGTGCGGCCACATCCCCGCATGGGATGGTGAACGCCGCGGCGGTCGAGGCCGGCTCGTCCTCCGCCGGTCCTGCTGGCGGAGACTCCGACGAGCTCGTCGGGGCCACCGCGGTGGTCGACGCCGGTGCGGCCTCCGCCGGTCCTGCCCCGCCAACCATTGAGGCAGTCCAACCCACGACGGCCGCCATGACCAGCCATCGAGGGGAACATCTGTACTCTCGCGGGGAGAACCTCGCGCTCATCTTGACCATCCATGTTGGCCGCAGTTGCATCGAGTACCAGAGAGCTATAGATTCCTAGGAAAGATGGCATGCCTGCCCGGAGCAGGCTGATCTCATCGGCTGGCGCGGTCATATCGAGCACTGCGGCATGCGCTGACCCCGGCATCCACTGCTGGGTCACATCGCCGGAGCCCCCGGACGAACACCAGGTGCTGCCCGAGCAGAATACTTCCGGCCTTGCCATCCTGCACCTGGGCGGTGTTGGACCGTGCTCGCCGAAACTCGCCACCGCCGCCGAGAAAACAGCCGCCGGCCGGTGCGCTCTTGCGGCGAAACTGATGGGCTCCGTTGGTCCCACCGGGGACGTTCCACACCGGCACGGTCGAGTACGCCGAAGCGGCGCGCCCAGGCCAGCAGTCTGCGGTAGCCGGCCGTGGTGGTCGGGAACGCGGCGCTGGCTGGTGGGATGGCCAGGCCGGCGTGGAGTCAGGCACATGGCCACATCGGCAGCTCGGCCCCGATATTCCCGCCGCCGCCTTGCCGCTCAGCCAAGCCCGGCTGCTCGCCCGACACCTTCGCGGCGACACGGCGCGCTACAGCCCATGGGCTCCGCCTGATGGCATACCTCATCACCTACGACGTGGACACGACCCGCCCGAGGTGAGCAACCCTTCGCCGCAGCGCCGAGATCTGCGGGCACGTCGGTGGATGCCGGAAGGGAGCGACCTTGCGGCCTCACCGGAGGAAATCCCCGGACGCCAGCATCAGCGGTAGGTCCGCGACGCTCCGAGATGAGCGTGCTCGTTGAAAGACAGCAGGTTCAGGCCCGAGGAGCCCGCGAGGACGGCTGTGATGGACGCGTTCATCAGGTAATCCTTGCCAGGTTCGGGCTTCAGCCACACCGACCACCACCCGCAGTGGCCGCGTGATTCAGTGTGCCCGGCGAGCTGTCAGCGGGTCACGTGCGAGAGCCCCGCTTCGAGGAAGGCGGCGACCGAGTCACCCGCCGTATCGAATCCTGCTCCCACCGTCGCGCCGGCCCGATACCGGTGGCTGATGCCCTCGGCGATCACCGCGAGCTTGTAGTAGGCCAGCCCCATGTAGAACTCCCAATGGTCGAGCCGGATCTCGCCCGCCGCCTCATAGAGTCCGGCCAGGGCCTCGACCGACGGGAGCCGTTTGCTGGTCCACGCTGCCGCCGTGCCGAGGACGAGGTTCAGGCCTGTGTGCCGGTAGGCGCACATCATCGCCACGTCGGCGACCGGATCCCCGATCGTGGACAGCTCCCAGTCGACGATCGCCCGCACGATGCCCGGGTTGTCGGTGGCGAGCAGCGTGTTGTCGATCCGGAAGTCACCGTGAACGATCGTCGAGTGTCGCTGCTGCCCCGGGACCGAGTCGGCGAGACGGCGCAACAGCCGCTCGGCCAGGTCGGAGTGCTCGGACTGTTGGGAGGAGACGATCTCCCACTGTCCCGACCAACGGCGCAGCTGCCGAGCTGCGTACCCGCGCGGCCGGCCGAAGCTTTCCAGCCCGATGCTCCGGTGGTCGACCTGGTGGAGGACGGCGAGCGCCGACACCAGACCCGCGACGCACGCTTTGACTGCCGCGTCGTCGACCCGCTCAAGCTCGGCCTGGGTGCGGATCGTCAGTCCCTCGACGTACTCGACGACGGTGAACGCCGCTCCGATGACGGACGGATCCTCGCACAGGGCAACGGTCCTGGCGACGGGTACGTCGGTTGCCTCCAGGGCCCTTGCCACCCGGAACTCTCGGGCCACGTCGTGGGCCGAGGGCGTCCGACCACCGGTCGGCGGGCGCCGTACCACCCACCGGTGGTGGGCGTCGGCTACGGCGAACGTCAGGTTGGACCGGCCTCCGGCAATCAGTCGCGCCGACAGCTCGCCCTCGACGGGCACACCGCACGCGACGAGGAAGGCGCCGACCGCGGCCAGGTCGAGCCGCGCTGGCGGGGACTGGCTCATCGGCCCGACTCACCGATTGCCCGGACCGCACGCCGGGCGATGGACCATCGGTGTACCTCGGAGGGCCCGTCGTACACGCGGAAGGGCCGCAGCTCGCGGAGGATCCGGGCGACCGGCAGATCAGCCGATACGCCGAGTCCACCGCATAGTTGTGCCGCCCGGTCGGCTACTCGGTAAAGGGCCTCGGCGGCGAAAACCTTCGCGATGGATGTGGACATGGATGCGTGGCCACCGGCGTCGAGCTCGCGGCAGGCCTCCATCAACAGGGCACGGGTCGCGGCCAGGTCGATCTCGTTGTCGGCAATCATCTGCTGGACCATGCCGAGCTCGCTCAACCGCGTACCGAACCCCTCGCGGGCCGCTGTCGCGGCCACGGCGACCCCGTGGGCGCGCCGGGCCGCACCCAGCCAGCGCATCACGTGGGTCATCCGTGCGGGCCCGAGCCGGACCTGCGCATGGCGGAACCCCTCGTCCACGTTGCCCAGCACCCCGTCATCCGGGACGAACAGGTTGTCGAACGTGACCTCACAGTGGCCACCGAGCATCGACCGGTCCATCGTCGGAATGTGGCGCCCCACCTCGAGGCCGGGGGCGTCCACCGTGGACAGGAACATCGTGGCGCCACCCGGTGTGCCGGGCTCTCCGCTCGTACGGGCCATCACGATCATGAACGACGCGCCGTCCGCGCCGGTGATGAACGCCTTGCGTCCGCTGATCCGCCAGCCGCCGGACGCCCGCTCAGCCTGGGTCCGCAGCATCGTCGGGTCCGAACCTGCTCCCGGGTTGGGCTCGGTCATCGCGAACGCCGAACGGATCTCACCGCGGGCCAACGGCGCGAGAAACTGCTGCCGCTGTTCGGGCGAAGCGACCTGCTCGAGCAGGTGGACGTTGCCCTCGTCCGGGGCCGCTGCGTTCACCGCGAGGGCCCCGAAGAGCGAGTAGCCGGCCTCCTCGAAGACTGCGGCACGGTGCGACAGGTTCAGTCCGTGCCCGCCGTACTCCACCGGGATGTGCGCGCCGAACACGCCGCGCTCCCGTGCCTGGGCCTGCAGGTCCTTCCGGAGCTCGTCCCCTCCCGCTGCCGCGATGTCGCCATCGAAGGCGTCGTCGAGCGGCAGCACGACTTCCCGAACGAACTCCCGGGTGAGGTCGGTGAGCTGGAGTACGCCGTCGTCGGAGGTCATCTCGCGCCTCGATATCTAGCGAGCGCTCGCTCGGTGGCGTGGGCAGGCATGCGGGTCCCTGGTCTCGGATGGGTAGGGTCAGTGGATGCCGACGATTGCCTCGGCAATGGTCAAGTAGCGCTCGAGCAAAGTTTCCACGGAGAGCTGGCCGTCCGCGCGGTACCACGACGCGACACCGACACACAGCGAGGCGATCGCCCGGCTGGCGTCGGCCGGGTACGGCGTCGTGAACTCCCCTGATTCGACGCCGGCCAGGATGATCTTGTCGAGCATCCGCTGCTGCTCGTCGCGTCGGGCAACGTACTTCGCCCGATTGTCCGGCTCCAGACTACGCAGCTCGCTGGTCGACACGATCGCACCTTGCTTGCGGAACATGTGGAAGCGAAGGAGCGACTCCACAAGGGCGTCGAACTGCGCCCGAGGGGTGACCGCGGCACCTGCGACCGCCTGTCGACTGCGGTCGATCAGCTCATCGATGACCAACATCATCAGGTCGACCAGGATGTCCTGCTTGGACCGGTAGTGGTGATAGATGCCGGGGACTGACAGGCCGGTGCGCTCGGCGAGCTCGCGCGTGGTCGTGCCGTGGTAGCCGCGCTCGGCGAAGGCCTGGAGAGCCGCACTCAGAATCCGGGGCAGGCCCTGGTCGTGGTAAATCCGCCAGTCCTCGGCTCCGTTCATGGACCGTGTTCCTGTCTCGAGAGGGTCAGTGCTCGGCTCGCCACGCAGTGCCGACGGACTATCCATACCTCACACACCTCGCGCGCGGGCGTACTCGACGAGCCACTGCAGTGCATCAGGATCGTCGACCGCGCCGGCGCTACTCACCCGCTCGGGGTCGGCTCCCTGCAGGATCCGCTTGACGGGAACCTCCAGTTTCTTCCCGGTCCTGGTGTGGGGCAGGCTGGGGGCGACCACGAACTCGTCGGGGACGTGTCGCGCCGAGGCCCGGCGTGCGATCTCGCTGCGGAGCAGCTCGACGGTCTGGTCGGAGGCGTCGATTCCCGGCGCGAGCACCACGAACATGGGCATCCAGTATCCACCGTCGGGCTGCTCGACACCCACCACGAGTGAGTCCTCCACTTCGGTCAGCGACTCCACAGCCTGGTAGATCTCGGCGCTGCCGAGGCGAACCCCGTTGCGGTTCAAGGTCGAGTCCGAACGCCCGTGAATCACGACGGTTCCTCGCTCAGTGATCGTGATCGAGTCGCCCTGGCGCCACACCCCGGGGAACATCGAGAAGTAGGCGTCGTGGTAGGCGTGCCCGTCGGGGTCATCCCAGAAGGAGAGCGGCATCGAGGGCATCGGCTCGGTGATGACCATCTCGCCCGCGACACCCGGGGGAACCCGGTGCCCGGACTCGTCCCAGGCCTCGATCGCCACCCCCAGGGCCGGTGCGCAGATCTCTCCGTCATAGACGGGCGTGGTGGGAGCGCTGCCGACAAATACGCCGACCACGTCCGTGCCGCCGCTCATCGACCCCACCTGCACATCGGGCGAGACGTGCTGACGGACCCAGGCGTTGCAGGCTGCGGGCAAGACGGATCCGGTGACCCCGATCAGCTGCAGCCTGCTCAGGTCGAGGTCGCGACCCGGCTCCAACCCGGCGCGTGCGGACGCCTGCAGGTAGCCCGGGCTGGTCCCGAACACGGTCACCCCGAGGTCGGCGACGAGTCGCCACAGCGCGTCGGTCGTCGGACTGGTCGGATTGCCGTCATACAGCACGATGGTGGAGCCGTGCAGCAGCCCGCACACCTGGGCGTTCCACATCATCCAGTTCGGCGAGGTGTACCAGAAGAAGACGTCGTTCTCGTCGAGGTCCATGTGAAACCCCGGCGAGACCAGCTGCTCCATCAAAGCGCCGCCGTGGCCGTGGACGATGCCCTTCGGGTGTCCGGTGGTGCCCGAGGTGAACAGCACCCAGAGCGGATGATCGAACGGAACAGGACGCATGTCGCGGCCGCCCTCATCCGCGACGGCCTCTTCCCATGTCGAGACCACGTCGTGGTCGGCGTCGATCGACAGTCCGGCCGTGCGCACTGCGATGGTGTGCACGAGTCCGGGCAACAGACCCCGCAGCTCTTCCACCGCGTCCCGCCGATCGCGCGTCTCACCCTTGAACACATAGCCGCCACCGGCGAAGAGCACGGTGGGACGAAGCTGGGCCAACCGGTCGGCCGCGGCTCGCGGCCCATAGTCGAGGGCAGTCTGTGACCAGGTGGCGCCGACGGCGGCAGAGGCGACGAAAGCAACCACGCCCTCGATGCAGTTGGGGAGGTATCCCACAACACGATCGCCGGGACCCACACCGAGGGCCCGCAGTCGGGCGGTGACCGAGGCGACCTGCGACCGGAGTTCCGCGAAGCTGACCGACTCCCGGTGGCCGTCCTCGCGGATCAGGATGACCGCGTCCCGGCCGTCGTCCCCGCGCCGCAGCATGTGATGCGCGAAGTTCAGCGTGGCGCCGGGAAACCAGTGTGTGCCAGGCATCGTACGGTCGGGCAGGGCCTCCTCCGCCGTGTCCGCGAAGTCCACCTCGTAGTAGTCGGCGACCGCCTGCCAGAAGTCACCCGGGTGCCGCGCAGACCAGGCCTGCAGTTCGGCGTAGTCCGCCGGGTCGGCGAGCTTGGTGACACCTCGCTCCCCCAGCCAGCGGGCGAACCGGACGACGCGTGCGCCAGTCAGCTGCCGCTGGGAGGGAATCCACTGCGGCTCGGCGACACTCACGGGCACCTCCTCTCGAACGGACGGACGAGCTGTACGGACATGACCAGGCGATCCGGCCTGATGGCTCGCCTCAACGGCGGTTGGGTCGGAAAGAGCCGCGCGTAATCACCACATCGATCGAGACCGCCAGGATCAGCACGGCTCCGGTAGCGAAGTTCTGCACCTCGGTCGAGAGCCCAAGCAGCTGTACGCCGTTGTTGATCGACCCAATCACCAGAGCACCCAGAAGCGCGGCCCAGATACTGCCACGGCCGCCGAAGAGGCTGGTACCGCCGACCACCGCCGCGGCGATGGCGTTGAGCATCAAGGGTCCGGAGCCGGAGGAGTTCGAGACCCCGAGCAGGCGGGAGGCGTCGACGATGCCTGCCACCGCGGCGCACAGTCCGAGGACGAGGAAGGAGTAGGTGACCATCCGCGCCACTGGGATACCGGCCCGCTGGGCGGCCTCACGGTTGCCGCCGACGGCGTACAGATGCGCGCCGTACCGGGTCTGCCTGGTGGCGTACGAGCCTGCCAGAAGCATCGCGGTCAGGATCAACACCGGGAGAGGCAGACCCTGACCGTGGCTGAGCACCGCGACGACCCCGAAGATCACGACCGCGGCGATGGCTGACGGCACCAGCACCGCAGTCGTCAGATGGCTGCCCGAACCGTGACGCACCCGCTGGTGGCGCAGTCGCGACCAGCAATAGGCCACCCAGCCCAGGAAGGCGATCGCGAAACTGGCACCGGTCGGGACGTGGGTGCTGGCGATCTTCGCGAACGACGTCCCACCCACACTCACCGTGAAGGTGTTCGGCAGGACCACCAGCAGCAGCCCTTGGAGGATCACCATCCCGCCCAAGGTCACGATCAGGGACGGGACGCCGAAGATGATGATCTGCGCCTCGACAAGGACCACGACCAGACCCACAAGGATGCCGAGCGCCAAGCCGGCGGCGAGCGGCCACCCGTGGTTGACCGACAGGTTGGCGGCGACCGTCGCGCACACCCCACTGAGAGCCGCCGACGAGAGGTCGATCTCACCCACCAACAGGACGAACACGACACCGAGCGCCAGAATCGCGGTCGTCACGATCTGGAGTGTCAGGTTCGTGATGTTGTTGAAGCTCAGGTAGGCGGTGTTCTGGCTGTAGAAGATCGCCCAGATGACCACCAGGGTGATCAGCACCGGGATGCTGCGGTAGGTCCCGGCAAGGCTCTCGGTGATCCGGGACGATAGCGGCGTGGCGTGATCGCGAGCCGGCGTGATACCCGTAGCAGTAGCGGTCATGACGTCCTCCGGCATTGTTCTCGGCGTTCGGCGGGGTCGAGCCGGCCGTGCCCGTGCGCCTCAGCCATGGATAGCCTCATGGGCTCCGGTCATGGCCGCTACCAACTCACTCGAGGTGTAGCTGCCCCGGGTGAACTCCGCCACCTTCGTCCCGAGGCGCATCACCACGACCCGGTCGGCCACCTCCTGGACGTCCTTGAGATCGTGCGAGATGACCAGGACACCCCGGTTCTGTTCGCGCAGGCGCCCGATCAGCTCCAGCACCTCCGCGCGTTGCGAGACACCCAGCGCCGCGGTGGGCTCGTCGAGGAGCACGAGTCGCGGATCGGAGATCAGTGCCCTACAGATGGCGATGCCCTGCCGCTGTCCGCCGGAAAGGCCGCCGACCGGTGTGCTCAGCGAGCGGATCTTGACCGAAAGACCGTCCAGGACGCGTCGCGCCTCGACCTCCATCCGGTGCCGGTTGAGCGGCCGCCCTCGCCACCTCCCCCCAGCGATCTCCTGGCCCAGGAACAGGTTGCGCACGGCGTCAAGGTTGTCGCAAAGCGACAGGTCCTGGTAGACGGTGTGGATCCCGAGCGCCGCGGCGTGACGGGGACTGTCCAGCCGGACGCTTCCACCGCGCATCCACATCTCGCCGGTGTCGGGATGCTCCACCCCCGAGATGACCTTGACCAGGGTGGACTTGCCGGCGCCGTTGTCGCCGACGAGGGCGACGACCTCCCCTTGCTCGAGGCTCAGGTCCACCTCGTGAAGAGCGCGGACACCACCGAAGTACTTCGATACCTGACGCAGCTCGAGCAGGGCTCCACCGCGGTCTGCCCGGGTCGGGTCCGGCGCAACCGTGTTGCCTGGGTTATCCGACATCGCTCCTCTTCCGATGGTGGTGGGATGGGCCGTCGGGGGACGGCCGCCCCCTCGTCTGGCCGACCGGTTCAGCCGACCTTGCTCTTGCACGTCGGCGTCGACACCGCCGGGCCGGTGCAGATCTCCTTCCAGGTGAAGATGCCCAAGTCGACCGCCTTCTGGACGATCGTGCCCGGGTCCACTCCCTTCTGGAGGTGGATGAGGGTCGACGGGAGGTTCGCCGTCGGGATCTGCCCGCCGCCGTTGTCCACGCTGTCCTTCACCAGATCGGCCGGGGGCTGCTTACCCTGGAGTGCGGCGAGGGTGATCTTCGCGGCCGCCTCGGCCTCGACCGAGAACGCCTTCAGAACGTCGTCCTGCTGGTCGCCGGTCAACATGTACTGCAGCCCGGTGAGCTCCGGGTTCTGCCCGCCGTAGACCGGGATGTGGAGGTTCTTGGCCTTGAGCGCGGCGATGGTGCCGCCGGTGATGCCGTCATAGAACCCGAGGAATGCGCCGACCTTGTTCTGCGTCTTGGTCAGGCACTGGTCCGTCGCGGCCTGAGCGTTGTTAGGTGCCCAGTCCTTGACGTAGTCCTCGCACACGACGTCGATGGAGCCGTTCTTGATCAGGGGATCGAGGACCTGGTTCTGACCGGCGAGCATCTGCGTGGTGTACACGTCACCCTTGTTGCCGTAGAGGCGAGCGACCTTGACCGGTGCCGACCCGAGGGCTCCGTCCTTGATCTGCTGGGCGAAGTACGTGCCCTGCTCCACGCCGACTGCCTTCGGGTCGAAGATCACCTGCGCGTACATGGGACCCTTGAGTGGCGGGTTCTCGTAGCCGATCACCGGTACCTTCGCCTGCTTCGCAGCCTGGAGCAGGCCCGCACTGGTGTTGGGGTCAGCAGCAACCACGACCAGCGCCTTGGCCCCCGCTGCGATCGCGGAGTTGGCCTGGGACAGTTGTGTATCGGAGTTGCCGCCACCGTTGACGAACTTGACTTCGATGTTCGGATCGAGCTTCTCCAGCGCCGCCTTGAAGTCGGGACCGTCCTGCTGGATGTAGCGCGTGGGTGTGGTGTTCGGGGCCATGAAGTACACGAGCGTCTTCGACGAGTTGCTCGACGAGTTTCCGTTCCCACAGCCCGAAACGGCCAAGGTCAGCCCGCAGAGGATCGCAACCACGCCCACTCGAGACTTCGACCAGGTACTGCTGAGTTGCATGAACTTCTCCTTCTCCGACGCACCCGGGCCGGGCGGCACGGATGGTGACCTAGCACTGACCTTCCAGCAACTCGTCGTGATTTCCGGGACGCCGCCCCTCTCGCCGGAGTGGACCGCCAACCGGATGGTGCACTTGTCAGAACCCACCCGAACGGGCCCGTGTCACGCGCTGACCGCGTGAATCAGGAGTCGCGGACTCCCACCTGGTCAGCGAGAACTTGCAGAGCCAGGTGTTTCGCGTAGATCCGAACCCATGCCAGAGGTCCGCCCATGAACCAGAAGCCCCGCTGACCGGTTCGCCGGTAGATGCCGCCGATCTCACCGTCCTCACCGATGCCGAGGACGAGCGGGAGCTTGTCGGCGACACCGTCGCCGAACAGCCGTCGTGCGGTCTCCCGCATGTTCGCATAGCCCGTGGCCAGGACCACCAGGTCGGCGTCCAGAGTCCGGCCGTCCTCCAGATGGATGCCGGTCTGGGTGAAAGTCGCGACTCCGGAACCCTGTGCCAGCGCGATCCGGCCGTCGGCGATCATCTGCG
>JAOPWA010000045.1 GCA_025965915.1 Dactylosporangium sp.
TCCATCGTCCTGCACCCGCCGGCCGCCGACCCCGGCATCACCGACGACGAGCGCCGCACCATCGCCGAGATGATGGCCAAGGGCAGCTACGCCATCATCACCCTGGCCACCAGGGACCTCGACGGCACCTTCGAGCGGCTGCAGGCCAGCGACGCCGAGGTCGTCCAGGAGCCGACCGAGCAGCCGTACGGGGTTCGCGACTGCGCCTTCCGCGATCCCGCGGGCAACCTGATCCGCATCAACGAGCTCCGCTGAGCCGTCCGACTTAGGAGACACGTCCTAGTCGTTGGCGTGCAGCGCGGCGTTCAGTTCGATGCCGCGGCCGGTACGCGGACGTACCTCCAGCGCACCCGTGATCGAGTTGCGAAGGAACAGCAGCCCGTTCTGGCCGGACAGCTCGCGCGCCTTGACGATCTCGCCGGACGGCAGCTTCACCTTCGACCCGGCGGTGATGTAGGTGCCGGCTTCGACCACGCAGTCGTCGCCGAGCGAGATGCCGATGCCACCGTTCGCGCCGATCAGGCAGCGCTCGCCGAGGGAGATGACCTCTTTGCCGCCGCCGGAGAGGGTGCCCATGATCGACGCGCCGCCGCCGACGTCGGTGCCGTCACCGACGACCACGCCGGCTGAGATGCGCCCCTCGACCATCGATGAGCCGAGGGTACCGGCGTTGTAGTTGACGAATCCCTCGTGCATCACGGTGGTCCCGCTGGCGAGGTGGGCGCCCAGGCGCACCCGGTCGGCGTCGGCGATCCGCACGCCGGAGGGTGTCACATAGTCGATCATCCGCGGGAACTTGTCGATGCCGTACACCGCCAGCCGCTCGCCGCGCACCCGCAGCGCCCACCGCAACTCGTCGACCCGGTCCGCTGGGCAGGGCCCGGCCGAGGTCCACGCGACGTTCGCGAGAAGCCCGAAGATGCCGTCGAGGTTGGCCTGGTGGGGCCTGATCATGCGGTGGGAGAGCAGGTGCAGGCGAAGGTACGCGTCGTAGGTGTCCTTCGGCGGGTCCGCCAGCGAGCTGATCATGGTGAGGACGCCGGTCGTGCGCAGACCGGGAATCGGGCCGGCCTCGGTCACCGACGAGTCGAACAGTTCCGCCACCGGTAGCGGCTCGCCGGCCTTCGCCTTCACGTCCGGGGTGCCGAATCCCAGCTTGCCGGTCGGGTACCAGGTGTCGAGCACCTGCCCCTCGGCGGTGATGGTGGCAAGTCCCAGGCCCCAGGCGGGTGAATCGCTACTCACGGTGTCTCCCGGCTCGCTCGCTTGAGCGTCGGCCCGACGTGGGCGACGCTGCGCTCCCTCACGGCGTGCCACGCTATCGCCCCGCCCACCACCGCCGAGCGTTAGGGTCGGTTCGTGCTGAGCCCTGAAATCCTCGCGGACCCGGTCCAGTTGACGCGCGCCCTGGTCGACGTCGAATCCGTGTCCGGCAGCGAAGCGGAGATCACTGACCAGGTCGAGACGGCGCTGCGCGACAGTCCGCACCTGAGCGTGGAGCGCCATGGCAACGTCGTACTCGCCAGCACCCGCCAGGACCGGCCGCAGCGGGTCATCCTCGCCGGCCACCTCGACACCGTGCCGATCGCGGGCAACCTGCCCTCCACGGTGGAAGGCGATCTGATCCACGGCTGCGGCACCGCCGACATGAAGGCGGGGGTCGCGCTCGCCCTGCACCTGGCCACGACCGTCGCCCGCCCGCGCTATGACGTGACGTACGTCTTCTACGACTGCGAGGAGGTGGAGGCGGAGCGCAACGGGCTCAACCGGCTGGCCATAACGCACCCGGAAAAGCTCGCCGCCGACTTCGCGATCCTGCTCGAACCCACGTACGGGCTGGTCGAGGCCGGTTGCCAGGGCACCCTGCGGGCCAGGGTCACGGCGGTCGGGCGGCGCGCGCACTCGGCCCGGTCGTGGCTGGGCGTCAACGCGATCCACGCCGCCGGGGCGATCATGACGACGCTGGAGGCGTACGAGCCACGCACGGTGACGATCGACGGCTGCACGTACCGGGAAGGGCTCAACGCGGTGCGCATCTCGGGTGGCGTCGCCGGGAACGTGATCCCGGACGAGTGCCAGGTCGAGATCAACTACCGGTTCGCACCGGACCGCACGGAGGCCGAGGCCGCCGCGCACGTGCAGGACCTGTTCGCCGACTTCGCGGTCGAGATCACCGACTCCGCTCCGGCGGCGATGCCGGGGCTGTCCGCCGCGATCGCCAAGGAGTTCCTCGACGTGGTGGGCCAGCCCCCGCAGGCGAAGCTGGGCTGGACCGACGTGGCCAGGTTCGCCGCTCTGGGCGTACCCGCGCTGAACTTCGGGCCGGGCGACCCCAACCTGGCGCACAAGCGCGAAGAGCGCGTCGAGATTTCCAAGATCCGCGCTGGCGCCGGCGTGTTGCGGCGGTGGCTCGCCCCCTGAAGGCTCTTGGTCGGATCCGACGCGTGGTGCACCGCTGCGTCCCCGACCATGTTGGTTACCGTGGTCGGATGGCGAATGGCAGTGTCAACGGCAGGGGTAGGCGGGCGCCCGAGCGGCATCGGGGGGCCGTCACGCTTCGTCGTGAAGCCATCCCACCGAGCACCGCGGACCAGCGATTGCTCGACTCCTGGGGGCGGGCCGACTGGAAGACCCGGGACGCCTGGCGGGCGCTACGGATCCTCAGCGAGTTCGTCGAAGGCTTCGACACCCTCGCCGACCTGCCGCCCTCGGTCAGCGTCTTCGGGTCGGCGCGCACCAAACCCGGCACCCGCGAGTGGGAGCTTGCCGAACACCTCGGCGCCGCGCTCGCGAGGGCCGGATACGGGGTGATCACCGGAGGCGGTCCCGGCGTGATGGAGGCGGCCAACAAGGGCTGCGCCGAGGCCGGGGGACTGTCCATCGGGCTGGGCATCGAGCTGCCGTTCGAGCAGGGGCTCAACGACTGGGTCGATGTCGGCATCGACTTCCGGTACTTTTTCGTGCGCAAGACCATGTTCGTCAAGTACGCGCAGGCCTTCGTCGTCCTGCCCGGCGGCTTCGGCACGCTCGACGAGATGTTCGAGGCGCTGACCCTGGTCCAGACGAAGAAGGTCACCCGGTTCCCGGTCGTGATGATGGGCACCTGGTACTGGCAGGGTCTGATCGACTGGATGCGCGACACGATGATGGCCGACGGCAAGATCGGGCCGGAGGACCTCAAGCTCTTCTGCCTGACCGACGACGTCGACGAGGCCGTGAGGTACATCGTCGACGTCGACGCCGAACTGAACGCCGAGCAGGAAGCGGCGTTCGCCCGGGCCGCAGCCGACCAGCAGGCCGCCACTGAGCCCGCCCCCGTCGCCGACGAGGGCGACGGCGAGCGACCGGTGCGCCCCTTCGACGGGGAGATCTAGGTGGCGGCGATCGGCGTCTTCTGCGCGTCCTCACGCATGCTCGACCGCCGCTGGATCGACCTGGCCCATACGGTCGGCGCCGAGATCGGGCGCCGTGGTCACACCCTGGTGTCCGGGGGAGGCCGCGTCGGCATGATGGGTGCCGTCGCAGCGGGCGCCAGGTCCACCGGCGCGCACACCCTCGGCGTGATCCCGCAGGCGTTGGTCGACCTGGAAGTGGCCGACACCGACTCCGACGACCTGCTCGTGACCGACGCGATGTCGACCCGCAAGACGATGATGATCGACAAGTCGGACGCGTTCCTCACCCTCCCGGGCGGCCTCGGCACCCTCGACGAGCTGTTCGAGGTGTGGACGACGGCGACGCTCGCGCTGCACACCAAGCCCGTCGTCGTACTGGACATAGACAGCTTCTACACCGGCCTGCTCGACTGGCTACGCGCGCTCGTACCCTCGGGTTTCATCCGCGCCGGGGCGATCGACCTGCTGGTCGTCGTCGATTCGGTGCCCGCCGCGTTCGAGGCTGTAGAGCGTGCGGCCGGTTAACCTATGTCGATGTGTCGTACGGGTCTGATCTGATCCCTCGGTGACCATCGCTACCGCAGCGCCCGGCTCCGCGCGCCGGGACTATCGACTTGTGCGCCCCGCCGGGGCAGGTGACGCCGGCCCATCAACGCCGCTCGACGACCCGGGGCAGCGGAGCGTCATCGCGCACGTCGATGGGCCGCTGCTGGTCATCGGTGGGCCGGGCACGGGCAAGACGTCGACACTGGTCGAGTCGGTGGCGACCCGGGTGGCGGAGGGCGCCGACCCCGAAGGCCTGCTCGCGATCACCTACAGTCGTCGGGGCGCGCTGCGCCTGCGCGATCGCATCGAGGCGCGGCTCGGCGTCGTGGCCGGTCGACCGACCACGGCCGAGCCCATGGTCCGCACGTTTCCGGGATACGCGTTCGGCCTGCTGCGGCGGGCCGCGACGCTGGCCGGCGACGCGCCGCCGCGACTGCTCACCGCTGCCGAGGCGGATCTCGTGATCCGTGAGCTGCTTGACAGCGAAGAGGAGCAGAACGCGTGGCCGGAGACGCTGCGCCCCGCCCTGCGCACCCGGGCGTTCGCCACCGAGCTGCGTGACCTGTTGCTGCGGGCGGTGGAGCGGGGGATCGGCCCGTCCGAGCTGGCCGCCCATGCCCGGGCACTGCGCCGGCCCGACTGGTGGGCGGCGGCGCGCTTCTACCGGCAGTACAGGCAGGTTCTCGCGCTGCGGGACGCGGCCGGGCTCGGCTCTGTGGGCTACGACGGCGCCGAGCTGGTCCGAGCGGCGACAGCGCTGCTGCTCGATGACCCGGAGCTGCTGGCCGCGGAGCGCCGGCGATTCACGGCCGTCTACGTCGATGAGTTCGCCGACACCGATCCCGCGCACCGTGACCTGCTCGCGGCGCTGGCGGGTGGCGGTAAGAACCTCGTTGTGTTCGCCGATCCCGACTCGTCGACGTTCGTGTTCCGCGGAGCCGACCCGTCCGGCGTCGCCGACTTCCCGCACCGTTTCCGCTCGGCTGCCGGGGCGAACGCGCCGACGGTGACGCTCACCCGGTCATTCCGCTGCGGTGCGGAGATGCTCGCCGCGACCCGCCGGGTGGCGGTGCGGCTGCGCGGTCCGTCCCGGCACCGGGTGCTCGCGCCGAGCCCGTCGGCGGCGCCGGGCACGGTCGAGGTCCGCGTGTTCCGCTCCGCCACGACCGAGTCGGCCTACCTGGCGCACCGGTTGCGCGAGGCGCACCTGCTGCACGGCCTCTCGTGGTCGGACATGGCGGTGATCGTCCGGTCGACCGTCCGCCAGCTCGCCCCGCTGCGCCGGGCGTTGCAGCAGGCCGGCATCCCCACCATGACCGCAGCCGACGACCTTCCACTTCAGGCCCAGGCTGCCGTGGCGCCGCTGCTGCTTCTGTTGCGCTGCGCCCTCCAACCCGAGCGCCTGGACGAAGAGGCGGCGGTGGCGTTGCTGCACTCGCCGCTGGGCGGAGCCGACCCGCTCGCCGAACGGCGGCTGCGGCAAGGGCTGCGCACCCTGGCTTTCGCGGCGGGTGACCGGCGCCCGTCCGGGGTGCTGCTCGTCGAAGCGTTGCAGGACCCGATCGAGCTGGCCGCGGTCGACCGTCGCTGGGCGGCGCCGGCCAAGGCGGTCGGCGGCCTGATCGCGATCGCGCGGGAGACGGCGGCACGCGACGGGGCGACCGTCGAGGACGTGTTGTGGGCCGTCTGGCAGACCAGCGGCCTGGCCGACAGGTGGGCCGCCGTCAGCGCACAGGGCGGGCACCGGGGAGCCGCGGCCGACCGCGATCTCGACGCTGTCGTGGCGCTCTTCGACACCGCGGCCCGCTTCGTCGACCGACTGCCCGGTGCCCGCACCGAGGTCTTCCTCGACCACGTGCTCGGCCAGGACCTGCCGGGCGATTCCATCGCCCCGACCGCCGACCGCGGTGCGGCCGTCCGCATTCTCACCGCCCATGCGGCGAAGGGATCGGAGTGGGAGTTCGTCGCGGTCGTCGGCGTGCAGGAGGGCGCCTGGCCCGACCTGCGCCTGCGTGGCAGCGTGCTCGGATCAGAGGTGCTGGTCGACCTCGCCGCCGGCCGCGAGCTGGGCGCCGCCGGGCGGCTCGCGGCACTGCTCGACGAGGAGCGACGGCTGTTCTACGTCGCGGCCACCCGCGCGCGCCGGCACCTGTTGGTCACCGCCGTCGCCGCCGGGGACGCCGAGGAGCAGCCCAGCCGGTTCCTGACCGAGCTGGCCGACAAGATTCAGGCGGAGGTCGCCCCGCCGCGCGCGCTCACCCTGCCCGCGCTCGTCGCCGAGCTGCGCGGCGCGGTGACGGCGCCCGGCGT
>JAOPWA010000060.1 GCA_025965915.1 Dactylosporangium sp.
GAGCGAGCCCCTCCCGGACGGCGAAGCGGTGCAGCCCCCGCACGGCGCTGACGGCGCGGGCGGCGGACGCCGCCGACAGCGGCGGATGGTCGTCGCCACCGGCGCGCAGGGTGGCCAGGTGCGCGGCGACCTCGCGCGGTCCGACCGCGGCGAGATCGGCAACTCCCGCCGCGGCGAGCACCTCGAGGTAGCGTTCAAGATCACGACGGTACGAGCTGAGCGTGTTGGCCGCCAGGCCGCGCTCGACCGTCAGGTGGTCAAGATAGGAGCGGACAGCCCGCCGCAGTGCTGCGGCGGGCTCTACGTTGTCGGCGTGGTCGCTCAGGCGAGGACCTCCCGGACCGGCAGGTGCGCGATGCCGTGCGCCTCGGCCACCGGGCCGTACGTGACCTGGCCGGCATGCGTGTTCAGGCCCAGCGCGAGGGCCGGGTCGGCGCGCAACGCGTCGCGCCAGCCACGGTTGGCCAGCTCCACCGCATACGGGAGGGTGACGTTGGTCAGCGCGTACGTGGAGGTGTGCGGCACCGCGCCGGGCATGTTGGCCACGCAGTAGAAGACCGAGTTGTGCACCTGGTACACCGGATCGGCGTGCGTGGTCGGGCGCGAGTCCTCGAAGCAGCCACCTTGGTCGATGGCGATGTCGACGAGCACACTGCCCGGCTTCATCCGCTTGACCAGATCGTTGGAGATCAGCATCGGCGCCTTCGCGCCCGGCACCAGGACCGCCCCGATGACCAGGTCGGCGTCGAGCACGGCCCGCTCGATCTCGTACGCGTTCGACGCGACCGTCTGCAGGTGGCCCTGGTAGATGGCGTCGGCAGCGCGCAGCCGGGCGATGTTCTTGTCCAGCAGCAGCACCTCGGCCTGCATGCCCAGAGCGATCGCCGCGGCGTTCATGCCGGAGACCCCGGCGCCGATGACGACGACCTTCGCGGCGTAGACGCCGGATACGCCGCCCATCAGCACGCCGCGTCCACCGCCGGAGCGCATCAGGTGGTATGCCCCGACCTGCGGTGCCAGCCGCCCGGCGACCTCCGACATCGGGGCGAGCAGCGGTAGCGACCGGTCGGGAAGCTCGACGGTCTCGTACGCCACAGCGGTTACGCCACGGTCGAGCAGCGCCCGGGTGCAGTCGGCCGACGCGGCCAGGTGCAGGTACGTGAAGAGCACCTGGCCGGAGCGCATGCGGTGGTACTCCTCCGCGATCGGCTCCTTGACCTTGAGGACCAGTTCCGCGGTCCCCCACACCTCGTCGGCGTCCGCGAGGATGGTCGCGCCGGCGGCGCGGTACTCCTCGTCGGTGATGGACGACCCCAGCCCGGCGCCGGCCTCGATGACGACGTCGTGCCCGTAGCGGGCGAACTCGTTCACGCCCGAAGGCGTTATCGCGACGCGGTACTCATGGTTCTTGACCTCGCGCGGAATTCCGACCTTCACCTTGCGGACCCCTTAATCGCTTCGTGGTGGCCCCGTTGCCACCTGCGAGGACGCGGAGCCTCGCGGAGGGAGTCTAGGGCCGACGAGCCACGCTGGCCGCGATCACAGTGGAAACTACTCCCCAGCAGAATTGACAACATGTCAACCAGGAGGCGTGAGCTCCCTCCGGGGCAACGGCGTGTTCACCGGCCGTAGCGTCGACCATCCACAGTCCCGGGCGCGCGCCGCGGCCAGCAGGCCAACCAGGCACGCCCCGTTGAGGATCTCGCCACGCAGCGCCATCGCCACCGCTTCGTCGAGGTCGACGCGGCGCACGGTCATGTCCGCCTCCTCGTCGCGGCGGGCGTGGCGGCGCTCGGGCGGCACCGGGCTCAGGTCGCGGGCCAGGAACAGCCGGATGGTCTCGCTGGAGCAGCCGGGCGACGGGTGCATGTCGACGAGCAGGTCGAGCCGGCCGGCGGTGAGGTCGGCCTCCTCCTCCAGTTCGCGCACGGCGGCCCGGTCGAGGGCCTCGCCCTCGACGTCGATGAGGCCGGCCGGCAGTTCCCACAGGTTCTGGCGGACCGGGTGACGGTACTGGCAGACCAGCACCACCCGACCGTCGTCGTCGAGCGCGACCACCCCGACCGCACCGATGTGGACGATGTAGTCGCGCCTGACGACGTTTTCGCCCGGCAGTTCCACCTTGTCGGTGACGAGGCGGAACATGGGGCCGGCGAAGTGCTCGGTCCGCGAGCGCACCCGGTACCGGTCGGTCGTGTCACGGCGGCACTCGCCGACGCCGTCACTCATGCCGGCGCCTCGCCTCGCTGCGCTCGCCCATCAACGCACCGACGCCCGGGATGCCCCGTTACGCGAGACGGACACCTTCGCGCCCTTCTTGCCCTGCTTCTTGTCGTCTCCGGCGGCCACTTCGGCCTCGCCCCCTTCGGCCTCGGCCACCTCGTCGCCGGCCTCGGGCAGCTCCACCGGGAGCCGGTCGGCGTTGTTGTAGTCGATGGCGGCGCCGACGAACGCGGCGAACAGCGGATGCGCGCGGGTGGGCCGGCTCTTGAGCTCCGGGTGCGCCTGGGTCGCGACGAAGAACGGGTGCCGTTCCCTGTCGAGTTCGACGAACTCGACCAACCGTCCGTCCGGGGAGGTGCCCGACACCGCCATGCCGGCGCGGGTGAGGGCGTCCCGGTAGGCGTTGTTGACCTCGTACCGGTGGCGGTGACGCTCCGAGATCTCGGTCGCGCCGTACGCCTCGGCCACGATCGAGCCGGGGGTCAGGTGGGCTTCGTACGCGCCCAGGCGCATCGTGCCGCCCAGGTCGCCTTTACCAGCCACGATGTCTTCCTGATCAGCCATAGTCGAGATCACCGGGTCGGAGGCGTTCTCGTCGAACTCCAGCGAGTTCGCGCCGGTGATGCCCGCCTCGTGGCGCAGCGTCTCGATGGCCATGCACTGTAGGCCCAGGCACAGGCCGAGGGTCGGAATGCGGTTCTCGCGGGCGTACCGGATCGCGCCGATCTTGCCCTCGATTCCCCGGACGCCGAAGCCACCGGGGATGAGTACCCCGTCGACGCCCGCGAGCTCCTTGGCCGCACCGGTCGGGCTGGTGCAGGCGTCGCTTGGTACCCACCGGACCTCGACCCGGGCCCGGTGGGCGAACCCGGCCGCGCGCACGGCCTCGGTCACCGACAGGTACGCGTCCGGCAGGTCGATGTACTTGCCGACGATGGCGACGGTGACGGTCTGGCGCGGGTGACGTACCCGGTCGAGCAGGTCGTCCCAGCGGGTCCAGTCCACGTCGCGGAAGGAGAGGTTGAGCCGGCGCACCACGTACGCGTCGAGACCTTCGCGGTGCAGCACCTTCGGGATCTCGTAGATGCTCGGCGCGTCAGGTGCGCCGACGACGGCCTCGCGGTCGACGTCGCAGTACAGCGCGAGCTTCTCCTTCAGCTTCTGCGGGATCTCCCGGTCGGAGCGGCATACGAGCGCGTCGGGCTGGATACCGATGTTGCGTAGCGCGGCGACGGAGTGCTGGGTCGGCTTGGTCTTCAACTCCCCGCTCGGTGCGAGGTAGGGCACCAGCGATACATGCAGGTAGAAGACGTTGTCCCGACCGATGTCGTGGCGGACCTGCCGGATCGCCTCCAGGAAGGGCAGCGACTCGATGTCACCGACGGTGCCGCCCACCTCGGTGATCACGACGTCCGGCTTGCGGCCGTCCTCGTCGGGCTCGGCCATCGCGTGGATGCGCGCCTTGATCTCGTTGGTCACGTGCGGGATGACCTGGACGGTATCGCCGAGATACTCCCCGCGCCGCTCCTTGGCGATCACCTCGGAGTAGA
>JAOPWA010000124.1 GCA_025965915.1 Dactylosporangium sp.
GATCGTCTAGCCGGACGTGTCACCCACGTCCCGAGACCGATCTGTCACGGACGTCCTGAGGCTCGACAGTCCGACTCCGGTTGATGCGTTACAGGGTGGCTTCACCTGATGCGCGACGCGACGCCTGAGCGTCGTTGGCTACCTACTGCATCGGCCGAGTGGCAGAAGGCCCGAACACGGTGGCGGGGATATCGGCGTCTATCAACGAGTTGAGGTCAATTTCCGCGCCGGCCGTTCGGAACGGCACCCCTGTTTGTTCAGGTGCCGGCCGTCCCTGCTGTTGCCCTAAGACGCGCCGAAGTCGGGAATGGTGATCGCACCATCCCGGCCGAGGGGGAAGCCGGGGTTGTAGGCAATCTCCCAGACGTGGCCGTCCGGGTCAGTAAAACAGCCGGCATAACCGCCATAGAACGTCTCTCTCGCGGCCTGTGTTATCTCGGCTCCGGCGTTCGCTGCGTCGCCCAGCACCTCGTCGACCTCGATCCGCGACCGGACGTTGTGCGCCAGGGTCATCCCGCCGAAGCCGGCGGTATTCCTGTCCTCGACGCCCGCATCGTCGGCGAGCTTGTCGCGTCCCCAGAGAACGATCGCAATGCCTCCGGCCTGGAAGAACACCGTCTCCTCGACCTCCTGGCCCTGCCAGCCGAGCCGCTCATAGAACGTCCGGGCCCGCATTACGTCAGCGACCCCAAGCGTGACCAGACTGATGCGTTGCTCCACCTCAGCAACGTACCGCCGGTAACCGCGCACAGGCACGGCACCCACCGGGCCTGTCCTGTCGATCTTGGCGCCTCGGCGAGCAGCTTTGTCCACGCTGCGCTAATCGATGTCAGGCCGGGAGGAGTCATCCCGTCCGTCGGCACGACGCAAGAGTTCTTTGGCGTGCTCGTCCCAATCAGGCCCGTGAAAGTAGAGGTCGTGGCCAGCCGCGCGCAGTAGCTCGGCGTCATCCGACCGCTGGAGGCAGGCTAGGCGGTAGGCGAGGTTCCTCGCCCAGACCGGAAGTTCCCCGGTGAGGTCCGGGATCGTTGCACGGATCATCGTCATGATCGTGGCAGCGTCCGCGAAGGTCAGCGCCTCGATGAAGTCCCGGGTGGCGTCGTTCATGTGGTTCCCCGGACGATCCGGATGTTCCGGGTCGGAGCAGAGTTCGAGGGCAAGTTCGGTGAGACTCTTCACGAAGCCGATCATCCCCCTTTAACCCCTGGCCCACGTGTCTCAGCAACGACGGGCCACCGTTCATGATGCTGACCAGCGGCACGCGCCTAACCTCGACACAGCAGCGCGTCCGGCTCCTTACCCTGAGACCAGATCCAGCTCCGGTACGCGACCCCGACGACGTACTCCCCATCGCCGCACTGTCCCTTGTAGTTGCCGGTCGCGAAGTCGCCACCACGTCCGTCCGCCGGCCGGTTGTCGCCCCAGTCGAACCACACGGTCCGCCCACCACCACCGGCCGGCAAAGCCCCGACATCCCCGCACAGCACCGACGACAGGTCGCCGCCGCGGACCGCGTACCCGACAACCACCTGCCCGCGCGGGCACTGGAGCTTGGTGAAGCCGGTCGCCCAGTCAGTGTCCACAAACGACTCGTCCCGCACGACGGTGTACCCACCAAATCCCGACGGCGCATCCGTACACAGGCCCCGGTTGCCGGTGTGGCTCAGGCCGGCGAGCCGCTGGCCGTCGGGGCAGGACGCCTTACGGGCACCAGGATCCCAGTCCGAAAACCCCGCATGCGCAGCGACTGGTTGAAGTCGCCGTGGTCGAGCGTCAGCATCGACCAGGTGGTCACCGGAGCGACAGGGCCGGTCACACCAACACTGTTGACGAGGCGCCGCCAGTCGTCGCCGTCGTACAGGCCCATCCTGCTGCCCGCCGCATCCCAGTGCATCAGCGCCCAGCCGTTGCCGTGGCGGTTTTCGTGCCAGCCCACGAGGGGCCAGTACGCGAAATCGGCGTCGATGGCGACCAGGTAGTCCACGAAGTTGTGGAACCAGTCGCGCGACTTCTGGTCGGTGTTGTCCCTGCCGCCCACCCCGAATTCGCTGATCCACACGGGCGCGGTGTAGTGCCGGTCGCCGTCGAGCGCGACGTACAGCGCCTGCCGCCGTACCGTGTCGAAGAGCTGGTCGCGGGTCAGGTCCTGGTAGCGCGGGTCGTGGGTCTCGCCAATCCCGGTTGCGCCGCTGTGGTTCGGACCGGTGTAGCCGTAGAAGTGCGCGGCGTAGACCAGCTTGTGTGACGTGACGAGCGTGTGCGACAACTGGCCGACCGGTTCGAGGGTGGGCCGCCCGTGCGGCAGGCCGTCCACCGGCAACCCGGTCCAGTTGATCCCTTCCACGATGATCAGCAGGTTCGGGTTGGCCTTGACTGACGCGTCCGGCACCGGACGGGTGTCGTGGATCATCTCGTTGGAGAACTGGAGTCGGATGCTGTTGAGGCCCAACTCGTGGAAGCTCGCGACGATCTCGGCCATCGGCACCCGATCCAGCCCGAGCGGCATCTGGTCGGACTTCTCCCCCGCATGGTTGTTGGTGGGGTCGCCCGGGTCGCCACTGCCGTTCCAGGTGCCACTGCCGCCGTGCCAGTTGCCGGACTTCAGCTTGAACCGGTTGCGCCGGGCGTCGACGACGTAACGCCCCTGCGTGCTGAGCGGGCCGGCCCAGGAGGCGGCGAGGTCGGGGCCCGCCGTGCGCGGGGCCGACGCGGTGGCGCGGAACTCGGCGAGCGCCGGGACGGCCAGCGCCACTGCCGCCAGCAGGCACGGTACGGCGACGAGGTACGGCGTTGGCTCGCGCACAGGCCACCTGCTCCGAGTGATCGGCGGATCACGGGCAGCCCATCGTAAAGGATCGATGCCGTCTCGTGGGAGGGTTGCGCCGGCCGTCCCGGGCTCAACCGGTCGTGCCGGCCAAACCCAACAGGAACTCCTTGACTTCGATCGCTTCGAAGCTCTCGCGGGCGGCGGACGGGTCGGAGCAGAGCAGCACCGGACTGTCGGCCGGGTCGGTGGGCAGCCGCCCGTGCGAGCCGCGTACCGCGTTGGCGCCGGCATCGAGCCCGACCACGTTCATGAGGTAGCGCATGCCGAGCTTCTTGCGGGCGAGCGCCTTGGCTGCGCGGGCCCGGGCGGCGATCGGTGCGGCCGGGTCGAAGAACAGCTCGGCAGGGTCGTAGCCCGGCTTGCGGTGGATCTCGACGAGCCGGGCGAAGTCCGGCGCGCGGGTGTCGTCCAACCAGTAGTAGTAGGTGAACCAGGCTTTCTCCTCGGCCACCAGTACCAGGTCGCCCGCGCGGGGGTGGTCGAGGCCGTGGGCGGCCTTGCCGGCCTCGTCGAGTACCTGCGCCACGCCGGACAGTCCTTCGCACAGCTTGCGTACGACCGGAAGATCGGCCGGGTCGGCCACGTAGACGTGTGCGATCTGGTGGTCGGCGACCGCGAACGCCCGTGACGTCCACGGATCCAGGTACTCCATGCCGTCCTGGGTGTAGACGTTCAGCAGCCCCTCGGCGCGCAGCAGGCGATTGACGTGCACGGGTTGGTCGGCCGCCGCTATGCCGTACTCCGACAGGGCGAGCACGGTGGCGCCGCGCGCCTTCGCGTCGTCGAGCAACGGTCCGAGCACCGCGTCGAGTTCGGCGGCCGCTGCCGCTGCCTGTCGTGCGGACGGGCCGTAGCGCTGCAGGTCGTAGTCGAGGTGCGGGAGGTAGACCAGGGTCAGGTCGGGGTCGTGCCTGGCCATCACCTGCCGGGCGGCGCTGGCGATCCACCGCGACGACGTCAGCGCGGCCGTCGGGCCCCAATAGGTGAACAGTGGGAAGGTGCCCAGCTCGGAGGTCAGCTCGTCGTGCAGTTCCGGGGGGTCGGTGTAGCAGTCCGGCTCTTTGCGCCCGTCCGCGTAGTAGACCGGGCGCGGGGTGACGGTCCAGTTGACGTCCGCGCCCATCGCGTACCACCAGCAGATGTTGGCCACGGTGTAGTCGGGGTAGGTGCGCCGCGCCGCCTGCCACAGCTTCTCCCCGCCGACCAGCGCGTTGTGCTGCCGCCAGAGCAGCACCTCCCCCAGGTCGCGGAAGTACCACCCGTTGCCGACGATTCCGTGCTCGCGGGGCAGGGCACCGGTGAGTAGGCTGGCCTGCACCGAGCAGGTCACCGCGGGCAGCACGGTGCCCAGCGGCGCCTGGAACCCGGATTCGGCGACGGCGCGCAGCCGGGGCATGTGCGCCAGCATGCGCGGGGTCAGGCCGACGACGTCGAGGACGACCAGCGGCACGGGGCGGGCGTTCATGGCACCTCCAGGGCGGGACGGCCGGCCGGAACCAGACCCAGGGCTTGCAGTTCGTCGCGGGTGAAGGCCAGCTCGGCGGCGATACCGGCGGCGAGTTGACCGGGCGTGTCGGGCCGAAGTTCCGGCGGCAGGACGCCCCACGTATAGGTCTCGACCTCGAAGTGGTCGCATCGGGCGGCCGGCCCGCCGAGCAGTTCCCGTAACGCGTCGCGCAGCACCGGCAGGGTGGCGTGCAGCGGCGGTGCCGGTGCCGCGTGCAGCGGCACGTGGTAGTGCACCCGCCACGGACCGGGTAGGCGGACGTCGAGCGCGTCGTCGAGGTCGTCGGTGCCGTGGCCGTCCGGACCGCGGGTCTGGTGCAGGAACCGCGGCTCCGCGTACCGGCGCAGCGTCTCGTCACTACTGGCCGGGTCGTCGGCGCCGAGCGCGGCGGAGACCTGCACCTTGACCACCGGCAGGCCGGCTCGCTCGAGCCGGGCCAGCGCGCTGGCCGGTTCTTCCCAGGCGCACGCCAGGTGCGCCAGGTCGAGACAGATGCCGAGCCAGTCGGTGTCCATATCGGACAGGTGCCGCTCGGCGTCGCGGGTGGTCTCGACCACGCAGCCGGGCTCGGGCTCGAGGCCGACGCGCACCACCCGGCCGGTCTGCCGGGCGATCTCGGCGAGCCCGCCGGCCAGGGCCTCCAGCGACCGCGCGGCGCTCGCCTGCCGGTCGCCGTCCCACGGCTCGCGCCAGCCCAGCGGCAAGGTGGACACCGAGCCGCGCGCGGCGTCGTCGGGCAGCAGATCCGCGAGGATCCAGGCCAGATCCAGGGTGTAGTCGAGGCGCTGCTTCGAGGTCCAGTCCGGCTGGTAGACGGCGTGCTTGACGACAGGGGCCTGGAACGACCGGTACGGAAAGCCGTTGAGCGTAACCACCTCCAGGCCGCGCGCGTCCAGCTCCCGCAGCAGTCGCCGGCGCCGGCTCGGGTCGGTGGCGAGTTCGGCGGCGACCTCGGCGGCCAGCCAAAGGCCGAGAGAGAGGACGTCGGTGTCCAGGTGTTCGCGTACCGGCACCGCGTAGGTGTCGAGCTGGGCCAGGATGCCGGCGAGGTCCTCGGCCGGGTGGACGTTCGTGCAATAACCGAGGTGTACCAGCTGCCCGTCGGGGTGGGTCAGTCGCATCAGTCACCTCCCCGCAGGATCGAGTTTCCGGCGAACGTCTGCGCCTCACTGTCCACGTCGGACAAGTCGAGGCGGCCGGACTGGCCGTAGAACTCCACCGGGTTACGCCACAGCACCCGGTCGACATCGTCGTCGGAGAACCCGGCCTCACGCATCGCCTCACCGGTGACCCGGGTGAGCAGCGGATCGGATCTGCCCCAGTCGGCCGCCGAGTTGACCAGTACCCGCTCCGGGCCGTACTCGCGGAGGAGCGTGACCATCCGCGGCGGCGACATCTTGGTGTCCGGGTAGATGGAGAAGCCCATCCAGCAGCCGGAATCCCTGACCAGATCGATGGTCACCTCGTTGAGGTGGTCGATGACCACCCGCCCGGGATCGATGCCCGACTCGGTCACCACCGCGAGGCTGCGCTCGGTGCCGCGGATCTTGTCCCGGTGCGGGGTGTGTACCAGCGCCGGCAGGCCGTGCTCGACCGCGAGGGCCAGTTGCGCGGCGAACGCCTCGTCCTCGGCCGGCGTCATCGAGTCGTACCCGATTTCACCGACCGCCACGACACCGTCCTTCGCCAGATACCGGGGCAGCACGTCGAGCACGTCCCGGCAGCGCGGGTCGTTGGCCTCCTTGGGGTTCAACGCGATCGTGCAGTGGTGGCGGATGCCGAACTGGCTGGCCCGGAACGGCTCCCAGCCGACCAGGGCGTCGAAGTAGTCGGTGAACGAACCGACGCTGGTACGGGGCTGGCCCAGCCAGAACGCCGGCTCGACGAGCGCGAGTACCCCGGCGGCGGCCATCCGTTCGTAGTCGTCGGTGGTGCGCGAGGTCATATGGATGTGCGGGTCGAAGATACGCATCAGTCCTCCTCTACCGCGGTGAGGCGGTGCAGCAGTGCCCTGGCGTCCTCGGGAATCGTGCGGCCGGCAGCCGTCCGCTCCTGCGCCAGTCCGCCGAGCATGGCGGCCAGTTCGCTGTCGGCCCGCTCGTGCAGATCAGCGACGCACGCCAGCGGCACACCCATGAAGACGCACTTGAGGACGGCCTGGCGCCACATCGCGTCGTCGAGGTGCACCGCGTACGGGCCGAGGGCCGCCGCCAACAGCCGCGGGTCGTTGGTCCGGATGGCGTCGTGCAGCAGCGGGACAGCCGCGGCGCCGAGATCCAGCATCGGCAGTGCCCGCAGCACCCCCCGCTTCTCGGCCGCGTCCCCGTATCGGTAGAGCTGCTCGACCTGCTCCGTCAACGCCTCACCGGACAACGGCAGGGTGAGCAGCAGCAGTACCCGGGCCGCGTCGTCGGTGCTCCAGCCGGGGATGGCGGCCAGCGGACCACGGCCGCAGTGCCGGCCGGCGGCGGGAAACAACTGCGCTATCGCGGCGGGTTCGGCCGCGACCCGGTCCACCGCCGCCGCCAGCCACCCGGTGGCCGGTGCGGCAGCCACCGCCGCCCGCAGCTCCTCGGTCGTGGTCATCGCCCCTCCTGCCCGGCCAGCTGGACGGCCGGCTCGGGGGCCGGCTCGGGGGCCGCCCGCTCCGCCGAGCGCAGAAAGGCCAGTGACCGCTCGGCCACGGTGGGCGCGGCGTGCGAGTGGCGCGGCAGCTCGACCGAGACGAGTCCGCGGTACCCGATCTCGGCAAGCGAGCGCAGCACCGGCGGAAAGTCGATCTCACCGGCGCCGAACTCCAGATGCTCGTGCACCCCGCGCCGCATGTCCTCGATCTGCACGTTGACCAGATGCTCGGCCACCTGGGCGACGCACTCCGGTACGGACAGCGGTTCCAGACACTGGCAGTGTCCGATGTCGAGGGTGACCCCGAACGCCGACGGAGAACCGAGGGCGGCGTGCAGGCGCTGCCAGTCGGCGATGGTCTGCACGAGCATGCCCGGCTCGGGTTCGAAACCCAGCGGCACCCCCGCGCGTTCGGCGACGGCCGCCAGTTCGACGCAGCCGGCGAGCAGACGGTCCCAGGCCGTCGCCGGATCGACCGTGACCGGGCGAACCCCGGCCCAGCAGGAGACCGCCTCCGCTCCCAGGTCCGCGCCGATCGCCACGGCCCGCCGCAGGAAGTCCACCCGCAACCCGGGATCGTCGTCCATGAGGGTCGGTGCGTGTTTGTGTCGGGGATCCAGCAGATAGCGGGCACCGGTCTCCACGACGACACTGAGCCCGAGTTCACCCAGCCTGGCGGCGGTCGCCGCCACCTGCCGGGCCAGGCCTTCGGCGTACGGATCCAGGTGGTGGTGGTCCAGGGTCAACGCCACCCCCTCGTACCCGAGGTCGGCCAGCACCGCCAGGGCGTCGGTGAGCCGGTGGTTGGCGAAGCCGTTGGTGCCGTACCCGAAGCGCAGGCTCATGTCGGCGACACCTTTCGGGCCAGCCGGCGTCCGAGCGGGGCGGCCGCCGCCACGGCCAGCGCGCCGGCTACGTTTCCGGCCCGGGCGACCAGCGCGCCCTGCAGAACCGGGAGCCCCGTGATGCCGGCGACGACGGCCGCGCGCATCCGGGCGGCACCCGGGTCGGCAGCTGCCCGCGCCTGGGTACGGCCGTACTGTGCCGCGTACCAGCCGGCCAGGAGCGCCGCGAGACCCGCCCGCACCCCGGACCGGCGGGAGTCCTGACGCGATACATCGGACCGGCGCGCGTCCCGGGGGGATATGGCGGCGGCCAGCGCGACCGCGCCGGTGGCGGCGAGGGTCGCGGCGGGCACCCGACTGTTGCCGCCATGCACCTCGTGCCGTGACAGCGCGGTGACCGTATAGGTGTGCGCCGCCACCGTCAGGGCGGCCGGCACCGCCCGGCGCACCGGCCCGGCGCTGGCGCCCAGCAGCACGTCCAGCCCCCGGCAGGCGGCCATCAGCGCGGGCCCGGCGGCGGTGTCCTTGCCGCCCAGGTCGTAGGCCCACACGGCGCCGGCCAGCGTCCCGGCGG
>JAOPWA010000138.1 GCA_025965915.1 Dactylosporangium sp.
ACGCGGACGCCGTGCTGGCCCGCTACCCATGGCCGGCCAATACCGACCAGTTCACTGCGGCGTACCTGATCGGTGCGGTGATCACCGACTCCGGCGTGGTCTCCGGCATCGGTGGCTGCGCGTACCGCCGGCTCACCCGTGATTTCGCCCGGTGGACGCAGACCTGGGCGTACGAGTTCGCGCACCGGACCGGTCCGGGCATCGCCCCGGTCCCCGGGTACGTCTGGGGTGCCGGTCACGCCGCCGAGCTGGCCTATCTGTTCCCCGTCTTTCCTGGCAGCGGCACGCCCATCGCCACGACGTTCAACGCGGCAGAACAGCAACTGGCGCAGGACATGAAACGCAACTGGGGCACGTTCATTCTGCGTGGCACGCCGAACGCCGCCGGACTGCCACAGTGGCCCACGTACAACGGGACCGGTGCGATCCTGTCGCTGCGGGCAGGTGGCCAGAGCCAGCTGATCTCCGACGCCCAGTTCGGCGCCGAGCACCAATGCGACTTCTGGGACAACCTGGCGTAGGACAACGCTACGGGCCGGCGCGCAACGCGCCGGCCCGACGGTCCAGCCTCGGGAACGCCCGCAGCGACCCCTCAACGCGGTGAAGAGCCGCCGTCCGCCGCCTGCGCTGGGACAGCTGACCGGCACGACGCCCGTGAAGATCACCTAATTTTGTGCAAGTCTCACTTTTGGACGCTCTTATGAGAATGCGATTCTTTGCCACAGCAATGGTTCTCATCAGCACGCTGCTGCTTCCGGGTGGTGTCGCGTCGGCGGTTCCGGCGACATGCCACGAGGTCGACGTAGCGGTCACCACGCTCACCACCCCTGCCACCATGCACGGCACGCTGTGCCTGCCCGACGGCCACACACCCGACACCGTGATGTTGCTGGTGCCCGGCGCCACGTACAACTCCACCTACTGGGACTTCCCGTACCACCCTGTGACGTACTCATACCGGCTCGCGATGAACGCCGCGGGATACGCCACGTTCGCGGTGGACCGGTTGGGAACCGGCAAGAGCACCAAACCGCTCAGCGCACTGGTCACGGCAACCACGCAAGCGCAAGCGGTGCACCAGGTCGTGCAGTCGTTGCGCAGCGGCGCGGGAATCGGCACGTCGTTCGGCAAGGTCGTGCTGACCGGGCACTCGCTCGGCTCCGCCATCGCGGTGCTGGAGGCGGCCACCTACCGCGACGTGGACGCGCTAGTGGTCACCGGCATGCAGCACAAGCTCAACGCGGTGAACCTCGCGCTGCTGTTCAGCACCGACCTCGTGCCCGCCCCGCTGGACCCCGCGCTGGCTTCGCGCGGACTCGACGCCGGATACCTGACAACGGTGCAGGGCAGGCGATACGCGGCGTTCCACGCGCCCGGCGTGGTCGAGCCCGCGGTCATCGCGGCGGACGAGGCCACCAAGGACGTGTTCAGCTCCATCGAGGCGCCGGACGCGGTCGGCGTCGCGATCCTGTCGCCCTACTCGGCGAGCATCGACGTCCCCGTGTTCATCGCAATGGGGGCGGTGGACGGGTTGTTCTGCGGCTTCCTGGTGACCACCTGCACGCGGTCCGGAGTACTGACCGCCGAACGGCCGTACTACAGTGCGGCGCCGTCCGTGGACGCCTTCGTGCTGCCCACAGCAGGCCACGACATCAACCTGAGCCCGCGGGCCCCGGAGGTGCACGAGGCGGTGATCACCTGGACGAACGCCACGCTCTAATTCGATCCGTGCGCACGCACGGCTGCGGATCAGCGCGGCAGGCGGAGCTTGTTGCGGTGCTGTCACGGTCTGTGGCGCAGACTCGGGGCGGACCGGTGCCGCACCTGTGGGTGGCCGAACCCGCTGCCGGGCTCGTGGTCGGCGCAGTTCGCTACCGCACCAAGCCGTTCTCCTACCCGGTCCTGCTCGCTCGCCTGCGGGCGCTGGCCCGGCGAGAGGCCGGCGGCACTCACTGCCGCCGGCCTCACCCCCGATCGGGGCAGCTGCACCGTCTCCCGCGACGGCGTCGAGCCGGACCTGACCGGCCGCGAGATCACGGTGCTTGACTACCCGATGCGAAGCAAGGGGCGCGTGGCGGCCAGGACCGAACTGCTCGACCACTGCCGGACGCCGCCTCCGAGCTTCACTGGGAACCTCACGCAGCCCGAGAACCAACGGCCTACACGTGTCGATACTTATGGCGGCCAGTTCTATGACGGGTGGCTCGGCAGGCCTCAGCCATAGCCGGGAGGTCGAGGCGTCGACGGCCAGTCCACCTGCCTGATGCCCGCTACGCCGGCAAGGGGGTGATGATGGCGGTTATGGCGTTGTCGACGGCGTTCACGGAGTTGTTCGGTGTGCAGCACCCGATTACGCTGGCGCCGATGGGCGGATCGGCCGATGGTGCGCTGGCGGCGGCCGTCTCTCGCGGTGGAGGGCTCGAGTTGCTGGGCGCAGGAAACGGGGATCGCGGCTGGCTGGCCCGCAAGCTGCCGATCGTTGCGGACACCGGGGAACCCTGGGTGCCGGTTTCCTGACCTGGGCGATAGACGTCGGCGCGGTCGAGCGGGCGCTGGAGCACGACCCCAGGGCGGTGATGTTGTCCTTCGGTGATCCCAGCCCGTTCGCTGACCGCATCCGCGAGGCGGGTGCCGCGTTGATCATTCAGGTCACCGATCTGGAAGAGGCTCGGCACGCAGTGGACCTGGGCGCCGACGTCATCGTGGCGCAAGGCACCGAAAGCGGTGGGCATGGGGCCCGGCACGGGCGATCGATCTTGCCGTTCGTGCCCGTCGAGGTGATGCGCCCGCTGCTCGACGCCTGCCCGGAGAGGATGCGCCGGCCGGTCGACCTGACCGGGCTCGGTGACGCATTGGGCCGAGCAGCGATGCCCACCACGACGCCGAGCCGTGCGGCGATGGCGGTGTGGGATGACTGATGGTCATCAGGCAGGGGGTGCTCGCGAGCGACTCTTGCCGAGTCGGCGCGCCTGATGAGGCCGGGGGACGGGCACCGCATGATCATCGATGACTGTGGAGACAATCGAATATCGTGCGGCGACCGCTGGGCTCAGCGTGGACGCCGTCGGGTGGCTGGCCGAGTTCGACACCGGGTTCGCGGCGATCGCGGGCCGGTTCGCTCGGGTGGAGCCGCGCAAGCAGGCGCGGGCGTACCTGTTCGGCCTGTTGTCCGATGTGGACAGCCGTTCGTGCTGGCAGTTGGCGGAGCAGGCTGGAGACGCCTCGCCGCATGCCATGCAGCGGCTGTTGGGCGAGGCCGTATGGGACGCTGACAAGGTCCGTGACGATCTGCGCGGCTATGTGGTCAACGCGCTCGGCGACCCGAACGGGGTGCTGATCCTCGACGACACCGGTGATCTGAAAAAGGGCGTCCACATTGTTGGAACCCAAAGGCAGTACACCGGCACCGCGGGTCGGATCGAGAACGCGCAAGTGGCGGTGTACCTGGCCTACGCCGCGGCGGGCGGGTCCACCCTGGTCGACCGGGAGGTCTACCTGCCCAGGGCGTGGACCGACGACGCAGCCCGGTGTGCCGCCGCCGGGATACCCGAACATGTCGGATTCGCCACGAAGATCACCCTGGGGCGGCGGATGCTCACCCGTGCCCTCGACGCCGGTGTTCCGGCGGCGTGGTGCACGGCCGACGAGTTCTATGGCGGGGACCGGCATCTGCGCCGGGATCTGCAATCGCGCGGCGTCGGCTACGTCCTCGCGGTCGCCCGCAGCCACCGGGTCACCGCCCGAACCGCCGACGGACCGATCCGGGCCGACCGGCTCGCCGATGATGCCCTGCCCAGCGGGCGTGGAACCGGCTGTCCGCCGGAGCCGGGTCCAAAGGCCAGCGGACTACGACTGGGCCTGGATCACCATCACCCCGCCGGCCGGCGAGGCCGCCGGCCAGCACAGCCTGCTCATCCGCCGCCGGATTAGCGACGGCGGATGAGTTGGCGTTCTACCGCTGCTGGTCACCCCGCCCGGTCCCGCTGCGGGTCCTGGTCCGAGTGGCCGGAACCCGATGGAACGTGGAGACCAGCTTCCAGACCGGCAAGATCATCGGCCTGGACGAGCCCCAGGTGCGCCGTTGGCACTCCTGGTACCGGCACACCACCCTGGTGATGCTCGCCTACGCCATCCTCACCGTCATCGCCGCCCGGGAACGCCAGTGGCACACCGGCAACACCGACCAAGCGCTGATTCCGTTGACCTTCAACGAGATCCGCCGCCTGTTCGCCAAACTGATCGGGACCATTCTGTACACGCCCGACGGGTACATGTCCGCCCAGCTGGCCAGGCCAGGACCCTACGAAGACGACCAGGAGCCGGACGCGTACCACGTCGCGTACTCGGGTCCCTATGACGTCAACGAGCAGGCCGGGACCGTCGCCCATCAGGTACAGGTGTCGGTGATCCCGAGCTGGCTCGGCACCACGCAGATCCGGCGGGTGCAGTTCCGCGAACCGGGCACGCTCGTGTTGTCGACCTCTGACCCGCGCCCCGGCGACGGCGTGATGACTACGACCACGATCAGCTGGTCACGCCAGCCGCCACGGTAGGACATGGCCAACCCGCACCCGCCCAGGAGCTGACATGACGACAAGCCGACCCCCGCTGAGTTACGACGTCTTCGTCGCACCGTCGAAGCCGTTCACCGCCCCGCCGCCCCGGATCGGCGATCCGCAGGCCTGGGATCCCGTGACGTCCACGCTGATCTTCGGGGCCCGCGACGCCGTCCTGGTGGACGCGCTCACGACCATCCGCGAGGCCACGGCGCTGGCCGACTGGGTGGAGCTGCACGAGCGCCAACTCACCACGATCTACATCACCCACGGCCATCCCGACCATTTCCTCGGCCTGCCCGTGATGCTCGACCGCTTCCCGCACGCGCGGGCGGTGGCCACCGCGGGAACGGTGGAGCAGATGGGCCAGCAGACCACCCCGGAAGCGCTGAACCACGGTGAACGCGCGAGTTACCCCGGTCAGATCGTCGACACGATCGCGCTGGCCGAACCACTCGATGCGGGGCACTTCGAGCTCGAGGGGCGTCCCCTGGAGGTGATTGAAACCGGGCACACCGACGGCGTGGACACCACCTCGCTGCACGTGCCGGACCTGGATCTGATCGTCTCCGGTGACGTCGTCTACAACCACTGCCACATGTACGTCGGCGCGACGACCGCCGAAAGCCGGGGTGAATGGATCGCCGCCCTCGACCAGCTAGCCGCGCTCAACCCCGCCGCCGTCGTCACCGGCCACAAGGACCCCACCCAGGGCAACCCACCCACGGTCCTGGCCGAATCCCGCGACTACATCGAATACTACGGACAGTTACGGGAGCAAGCCCTTCCCCACCAGGAACTGTTCGACGCCATGGTCAGCCGCTATCCCGACTGGGTCAGCCGCCAGCAGTTCCTGCTACTCGGCATAACGGGGTCTGCCAGCGACCCGCCCGGGCACCCCCTCATCCCGCCGGACAGGTAGACAGCATTGGTGTGGTGAGCCGCTATCCCGACTGGGCCAGCCGCCAGCAGTTCCTGCTACTCGGACTCGGCTGACGGAACCCGCCCTCGTCGGCGTAGCGGGCGAGTTGTTCGGCGATGTGTGCCGCCGATCCGGTGACAGTGGTGATCGGGATCGTTTGCCAGCCTCCGGCGGCCCACGCGGCCGGGACACCTGCCGCCGCAGCACCAGCAACTCGACGTCCTTGGCCGCCGAATCGCGGGCCACCAGCACCATCCATTGCATCAGCTTGGAGAACACCAGGTAGACCAGTCGCCGTGCCACTCACCGATCATCCCGGCAGATACTGGCCCACGAAACCGCAGCTCAGCCGCGACTGGACGGCTTTCTGGCACCCAGAGACCCGCAATCAGCGATGACGGTCAATGGCGACCATCATCTCAACGCCGTACCACTCCAAACCGAGATCGCCCAGTCCTCCGACGGCAAGGCTGAGTTTCGCGGGCTTTCACTGGCCGATCAGTGTGGCGGCTCGTTCGGCGATGGCGAGCACGGTGGCGTTGGGGTTGGCGCCGGGGATGGAGGGCATCACGGAGGCGTCCGCGACGCGTAGTCCGTCGATGCCGTGCACCCGTAGCTGGGGGTCGACGACCGCCGCGGGGTCGGTGCCGATCCGACACGTGCCTACCGGGTGGTAGTACGGGTCCGTGTCACGGCGCAGATAGTCGCGTAGCTCGTTCTCGTCGTGTACGTCGGGTCCGGGGAGCGCCTCCTCGTCGCGCCACTGGTCGAGGGCCGGTGAGCTGCCGATCTCGCGGGCCATATCCAGGGCGGTCAGCATGGCGGCCAGGTCGCGGTCGTCGCCGAGGAAGTTCGGGTCGATCAGCGGCGCGGTCGCGGGATCGGCGCTGGCCAGCCGGACCGAGCCGCGGCTGTGTGGGTGCAGCGTGGTGAACGGGATCGTGTACCCGCTCGCCGGTCCTGCCATGTGTGGCGGGTGATAGGGCACATCGACGAATAGCAGTTGGATGTCCGGGGCGGCAAGATCCGGAGTGGTACGCACGGCCGCGACCAGGTCGCTGTGGTTGTTCTGGCCGGGTGGAACGGGTCGTGCCGGGGTGTAGATGACCCCGGCGTGGGGGTGGTCGTGCAGGTTCGCGCCGACGCCGGGCAGGTCGGCCACCGTGTCGACGCCGACGGCGCGTAGGTGCTCGGCCGGCCCGATACCGGACAGCAGCAGCAGCTGGGCGGATCCGATCGAACCGGCGCTGAGGATCGTCTCGCGCTGCGGATATACCTGCCGTACCTCGCTGTCGACGGCGTATTCCACTCCGGCACAACGGCCATTGGCCACGATCAGTCGATGAGCCAGTGCGTTGGTCAACAGGGTCAGGTTCGGGCGGTCGAGGACGGGGCGCAGGTAACCGTCGGCGGCGGATTGCCGGGTGCCGTCGACGATGGTGAGATCCCACCAGCAGATACCTTCCTGGTCGGAGCCGTTGAGATCGTCGCTGTGGTGGTATCCGGCGCCGACGGTGGCCTCGAGGTAGGCGTACGACAGGGGGTTGGCGGTTCTGGCCGGTGCGACCCGCATGGGGCCGTCGGTGCCCCGGTACGCCGGATCGCGCCCGTCGGTCGTCTCGGTGCGTTTGAAGAACGGAAGAAGATCCTCGTAGCCCCAGCCCGTTGCGCCTGCCGCCGCCCACGCGTCGTAGTTGGTGCGGTGACCGCGAATGAAGGCCATCGCGTTGATGCTGCTGGACCCGCCCAGGACCTTGCCGCGTGGGTACCGGCGGGCGATGCCACCGGCTGCGGGCTGCGGCACGGTCGCGTAGCCCCAGTCGGCCTCGCTGCCGATCAGCGTCGGCCAGGCCGGCGGAACCGCCATGTTGTCTGGTCCGTCGGCCGCGCCGGCTTCCAGCAGTAACACCCGGTTCTGTGGATCTTCCGACAGCCGCGCGGCGAGGACGCAACCGGCACTGCCCGCGCCCACCACGACGTAGTCAAACCGGTCCATGTCTGTCCCAAACATCAGCGACACCCGCACACGCCGGTCGCGGTGGCTGACCATCCGGCGATCTTGTTGGGATGTCGCCATCCGGATTGTTTGGCGCGAGCGCGGCCAGTAGCGCGACGGCGCAGCCCCGACCGCGAACCGTCGAGACGTGGTGTGACGTGACGTTCACGATTACCCACCATCGCTGGCGCCTGTCATCTCCGCCGAGCTGACAGGCAGGCCCTGAGCACGGTCAACTGCCCCCAGCGCCCGGTGAAATAACCTCGTCAGGTGGTTTGAGTGACCAGTGTCGGCAATCGAGCCGGGCGATCGGTAGCGGGCCAGCCGGCGGGTCATGATACCCACCCTGCGGGACTCTGTTGCCTAATTCGGCTATGCGGCGAGACCGAGATCGAGTCTGGCGAGGTGGCTGGTGCGGGGCCGGTCGAGTGGTGTGCCGGTCCACCATGCGTCCAGGCGGATCAAATTGATGGCGGTGGCGGCGAAGACGTGGGCAAGGCGTGTCTTGGGTAGTCCGGTGTAGCGGGAACGACGGATTCCGGTGACTGCAACAGCTTGGTGGATGGTGGCCTCGACACCGGCCCGGATGGCATAGCGCTGTTTCCGCTCGTCGGTGGTGTGTTCGGTCCGGGCCCGCTCGACCGCATCGTGAATGTCGCGGGGCCGCAGCATCAACTGCCGACCGGCCCGGGTCGATCGTGTGCACCGTGGACGGGCTGGACACGGCTGGCAGGACGTGATCGGGAAGCCCACCACGATCGATTCGCGGCCGCGTTCGCTGCCTGTCGACCAGATCGTGTTCTGCACTCCTTGCGGGCAGGTGACGCGCTGGTTGTCCCGGTCGATGGTGAATGCGGTGCGGTCGAAACCGCCACCTGTGCGGGCCTGTGGGGAGTTGTCGATGCGCAGCGGCCCAACAAGCGTGATACCGAAATCGCGCCGGGCACCGACCATCAGCTCGGCGGAGGTGTAGCCGGCATCCACGATGTGCTCGTGGGGAAGCAGGTTGCGGCGGTTGAGGCCGGTGTGGATCTGCTCGGTCCTCTCGACGTCGGTGACGGTGGCGTCGGTGGTGGCCATGTTCGTGACCAGGTGCGGTAAGCCGGTTTCGGTTGCATCGTCGCAGGTCTCGGTGAGGTGGACCTGGTAGCCCTCCCAACCGCAACCGCGCTTGGTCGCATAGCGGGCGTCGGTGTCATACGGAGAACAGATCCGTTGTCTGCTGGGCGGGAGGTCTTTGTCCTCCCGCCAGGCCACCTCCTGCCCACCGTCGTTGACCGTGCGGTGGTACTGCTTGATCCACACTGTCCGCAAGACAACCACGGCGGGTATCTCCCGCAGCCACCCCGGCGCATCCGCCGCATGGACAGCCTCAAGCAGGCGGAATCCATCGGCGCCCACCTGCACCGCCACCGTGGTGCGTTTGTCGTTGCCTTTCGCAAATCCGGTAGGAGTCCATGCGAGCTACGTACCGGGTCACCCACTCCGCATCGATGCGGGTGGCCAGCCAGTCCGGCGCGGCGGCGGCCAGCGCTTCCAGGCCCGCCGCGCAGCGTCTCGGCGAGGAACTCCAACCGGTTGGCTGAGCGTACCGCCGCCAGCACGTGCGTGGAATCAGTGCGCTGCCGGCCACCGGCCTTGACCAGCCCCAACTCAGACAGTCGGGCCAGCAACACATCCAGCAGCGTCTCTTCCAACCCGTGGTCGATCAGCCGCTGCCGGAATCCGGTCAACACCGTGTGATCAAACCCCGGATCGGTCAACTCCAAGCCGAGCGCGTATTTCCAGTCGATCCGACCACGCACCGCATCAGCGGCCTGCCGATCAGTCAAGTTCTGAAGCGAACTGCAACACCGTGACCAGCGCCAACTGTCCCGGCGAGATCCCTGGCTTGCCC
>JAOPWA010000148.1 GCA_025965915.1 Dactylosporangium sp.
TGTCGATCATGTGCCCGGCCGCGCACGTGCCCGAGGACGCCAGCGTTGAGACGCCCTGGCGCTGCTTCCGGATCGCCGGGCCGATCAACCTCGCGCTCACCGGCATCCTCGCTTCGATCCTGAGCCCGCTGGCCGACGCGCGGGTCAACATCTTCGCGTTCTCCACGTTCGACACCGACTATCTTCTGGTTCCGTCGGTACGACTGGCCGAGGCGATCGCCGCCCTCACGGCCGCGGGGCACCGCGTCTCCAGCTAGCGCCGGCACGAGGAGCTGGGAGAGATCGTGACCGAGCCGAGGACGCTGGCAGCGGTAGCGCTGCTCACCGCAGCGATCGTCGTGACGGCGACCGGCTGTGGGCGGGTCGAGCGCCTACCGTTACCGCACGCTGGTCGATCGGCGGTCGGCCCGCGCGCCTCGGCGTCGCCGAGCGAGGCGTCGGCCGAACCGAACGATCCGTCCACCGCGACGCCGGAGCCCACGGATCTCCTCCCGACGGCGACCGCGCTGCCCGACGCCACCGCGTCCCCCTGCTCCGGCGGCCCCGGCGCTGACCGGGTGATCGCAGCGCTACGTCGAGACCGGAACCTGCTGCCGTCGGGCGTGACGCCGAAGATCGTGACCGGCCCGCTGTGCGCCAGTTCGTGGCAGTACACGGTCATGAACGTGCCCGGGCGGGAGTCGCTGCAGGTGGTGACGCATGGCAGCGCCGACGCGTTGACGGTCGTCACGGCCGGCACGTACGTGTGCATACCGGAGGTGGTCGGTGCGGCACCGGCCGGCATCGTGTCTGCCGCACACTGCCGCTGAGCTGTCTCGGCCGCAACCTGCGGGGAAGCGGGATAGTCTCCTCGACGTCACACCAAGAGAGGGGCATCGCCATGCCCGGCGTACCGCCGACCCGCTTCGTCTACCTCGGCCCCGAAGGGACCTTCGCCGAGCAGGCGCTGCATACCATTCCGGCCGCGGAGCATGGCAGCCGTACTCCCGCGCGCAGTGTGCCGGAGGCGCTCGACGCCGTCCGCGCCGGCGACGCCGACGCTGCGCTCGTACCGTTGGAGAACTCGATCGGTGGCCAGGTCGGCGTGACGCTCGACGAACTGGCCGACGGGGAACCACTGGTGATTACGCGCGAGGTCGTGCTCCCGGTGCAGTTCGTCCTCGGGGCGCGGGCCGGGACGCCGCTGGCCCAGATCCGGTCGGTCGCCGCGCACCCCCAGGCGAGCGCCCAGTGCCGGCGCTGGCTACAGGCCCACGTACCGGGGGCCACCGTGATCGACGTGCTCTCCAACGGGGCGGCCGCCCACGCGGCCGCGGCCGGGGAGTACGACGCTGCGATCTGCGCGCCGCTCGGCGCCGGCCGGGAGCGGCTGGCCGTACTGGCCAAGGACATCGCCGACCACTCCGATGCCGTGACCCGGTTCGCGCTGGTGTCGCGGCCCGGCCCGCCGCCCCCGCCGACCGGCGACGACCTGACCACCCTCGCGGTGTACATCGCGCACGACCGGGTGGGGGCGCTGCTCGCGGTCCTCACCGAACTCGCGGTACGCGGCGTCAACCTCATCCGGATCGAGTCGCGGCCGACGGGGGAGCGGCTCGGCCGGTACGTGTTCTTTCTGGACTGTTCCGGTCACGTGGCCGAGGCCCGGATGGGTGAGGCGTTGCAGGGCCTGCGGCGGGTCTGTGCCGACGTTCGCTTCCTCGGCTCGTACCCGCGGTCCGGCGCCGAGCGCCCGGCGCCCGCACCGCCGGGCACCGGGGACGTCGACTTCGCCGACGCGGCGGCCTGGCTGGCCGGGGTTCGGGCCGGCGAGGTCACTTAGCGATCTTGGACACTTAGCGGTGTGGTAGGCCCGCCAAGTGTCCAAGATCCGCGAAAGATCAGTCGCCGAGCAGGCCGCCCAGCATTCCCTGGCTCTGCTGCCGCTGGCCGCCGCCGTTCCCGCCCAGGCCGCCGGGGAACTCCTCCGAGGGCTGTACGACCACGAAGCCCTGGCCGGCGAAGCTCATCGTGAACGCCTCGCCCGTGGTGCGGCCCAGCAGCGTGCCGATGCCGAGCTGGTCGGCCCGGTGATAGCCGGTCTGCAGGCTCGTCGACCAGCAGATCGCCGCCTGCGGATCGGCGTAGGTCGGTGCGTCCACGTTCAGGACCACCGGCGTGCCCTCACTCGTGATGGCGATACGCCCCTGGCCGGAGAAGACGCAGTTGAACATGCCGGCGCTGGAGAGCATGCCCAGGCCCTGGACCATCTTGATGTCGTACTTCACCGTCGACTCGAACGCCAGCACGTTGGAGCCGTTGATGGTGATGGCGTCGCCCGGCTCCAGGTCGATCAGGTGCACGTCGGCGGCGCGTTCGGCCAGGAAGAGGTCACCGCGGCCGGTGACCTTCATCAGGGGTACGCCCTCCCCGGTCAGCTTCTGCTTGAGCCACTTGCCCATGCCGCCCGCACCAAGTGCCTGGAACTGCATCTGTCCCTGGTAGGCCACCATCGCGCCGGTCCGGGCCATGATCTCGCCGTTGAGTTCGACCTTGAGCATCTTGGAGTTCTGCAGCCGCATGCCGGGCTGGGCGGACTCCTTCTCCATGTTTTCGGCGGCGAACAGTGCGCTACGCATCAGCTTTTTCTTCCTTCCGGTGAGTACGTCGCCCGCGACGATAAGTGACCCGGTCAATGTCGCCGCGTAACTCAGCCCCAGCCAAGTTCGTGCAGCCGCTCGTCGTTGATACCGAAGTGGTGGGCGATCTCGTGTACGACGGTCACCGCCACCTCCTCGACCACGTCGTCCGCGGTCTCGCA
>JAOPWA010000150.1 GCA_025965915.1 Dactylosporangium sp.
CCGAAGTGCGCGACCAGTGCCCAGGTCTTGTCATCGTTGCTGGCGTATCCCGGCGGGGGGAGCCCCGGCCCGGGTTGGTAGCCGCCGCCCGGTGGGTAGGCCCCGCCCGGCGGTGGTGGGTAGCCGCCCGGCGGCGGGGGGTAGCTGGACGTCGGTGGCGGGGCGTATCCAGGAGCGGACGCCTCGCCCGGCATCGAAGACCCGGGTGGTGGCTGCGGGGCGGTGGGGTCCGGCGCCGGAGCGCCGCCGATACCGTCCCCTGGAGGGCGAGGTGGTTCTGTCATGTGCGTCACGGTAGGGCCATCGATCAAGCCACGGTATCGACGTGTCGTGATCCGTTTGCCTAAGTAGGCCGGTTTCGATGGCTGGTCGGCCAATGGTGAATCGGGCATAGATGCCGTATCAGGGCCGACCTTGCCGGTTATTTCACGATGGTGGGTGCGACCGGGTACCGGTAGTACTCACCCTTGGCGGCCTTGACGCCGGCGATGATTCCGAAGATGACGCCGAATGCGGTGGCGACGACGGGTACGCCCAAGAGGATCGCGCCGATGATGAAGATCGAACCGCAGATGCCGAGCACCCAGCCGAGGGCGCCGATGATCGACCAGAAGAGCTGGAAGTTCAGCGCTGCCAGTGCGTGTGCCCGGACCGTCGGCGACTCCCGGCCCCTGACCAGGTAGGCGACCAACGGAGGTGGCCAGCCCAGGGTGCCGCCGCTGACGAACATGGCGATCGCGCCGCCAAAGTGTGCGATCAGTGCCCAGATCCGGTCGTCGTCGCCGGCGCCGTTCCCGGCGGTGCGGGGTGGCTCTGTCATATTCGCCACGCTAGGACTACGATCCGAGCCCTGCCAGCCAGGCGGGCCGGCGCATTCGGACAACCGGCCCCGGCTCGATGGCTGGTCGGCTAATGATAAAGTGCATCATACGTGGCGGAACAGGACAAAAGAAGCATCGCATCCGCCTCATCCACGGCGCTAGACTGGCACTCACTTATGCGGAGTGCCAGCCGCCCCGTCGGGGACGGCGACGAGCCCGACGGGAGGTGCGGCCATGGCTATCGACGATCGTAAGTTGGATGTCCTGCGCGCCATCGTCGAGGACTACGTCGCCACGCAGGAGCCGGTGGGTAGCAAAGCCCTCGTCGAGCGGCACAACCTGCGGGTGTCGCCGGCTACCGTTCGCAACGACATGGCCGCGCTCGAGGATGAGGGGTACATCCGGCAGCCGCACACGAGTGCCGGCCGGGTGCCCACCGATCGCGGATACCGCCTGTTCGTCGACCGGCTCAGCCGGGCCAAGCCGCTATCGCCGGCCGAACGCCGCGCCATCGAACGCTTCATGTTCGGCGCGGTCGACCTCGATGACGTGGTCCACCGCACCGTGCGCCTGCTGGCCCAGCTCACCCGCCAGGTCGCGATCGTGCAGTACCCGAGCCTGTCGCGCTCGCGGGTGCGCCACCTCGAACTGGTGCCGCTGTCCACCACCCGGCTGATGTTGGTGATGATCGCCGACACCGGGCGCGTCGACCAGCGTCTTCTCGAGTTGCCCGATACGATCGTCGCCGATGACGTCGCCGAGCTGCGCCGTCTGATCAACGAAAAGCTCGCCGGGTGCGCACTCACCGACACCCCGCCGCTGGTGGAGGCGCTGCTGGACGAGGTGGTGCCGGCGCTGCGGCCGGCGATGACCGCCCTGTCCACCGTGCTGTTGGAGACGCTCGTGGAGCGCAAGGAGGAGCGCATCGCGCTCGCCGGAACCGCCAACCTGGCGCGCGGGCTGCTGGACTTCCAGGGCACGCTGCGGCCGATCCTCGAGGCGCTCGAGGAGGAGGTCGTGCTGCTCAAGCTGTTCGGCGAGGTCGAGCCGAGCATGACGCGGGTGCTCATCGGCGACGAGAACGAGATCGAGGACCTCCGGGCGACCTCCGTGGTGAGCACCGGATACGGACCGGGCACCATTGTGGTGGGCGGCATGGGCGTGCTCGGACCGACGCGTATGGACTACCCCGGCACGATCGCGACCGTACGTGCCGTGGCACGCTACGTCGGCGATCTGCTTGCACAGAGCTGATACCGCTGATCCAACCGGTTGTATAGAGCGAGGGCAAAAGGACGCACGTGGCCAACAAGGACTACTACGGGATCCTGGGTGTACGTCGGAACGCCTCCGCGGACGAGATAAAGCGCGCCTACCGGAAGTTGGCGCGCGAGTACCACCCGGACGTCAACGCGGACCCGGAAGCGCACGAGAAGTTCAAGGACATCAACGCCGCGTACGAGGTGCTGTCCGACCCCGCCAAGCGGGAGATGGTGGATCTCGGTGGGGATCCCCTGGCACCAGGCGGTGGCGGTCCGGGGCCCGGTGCCGGCAGCCCGTTCGTCGGGTTCCAGGACATCATGGACGCGTTCTTCGGCAACGCGGGTGCCCGGGGCCCACGCCCGCGGGTACGCCCCGGCGCGGACGCGATCCTGCGGCTGGAACTCGACCTGCAGGAGACCGCGTTCGGCGTGGAGACGCCGATCACGGTCGACACCGCCGTGCTGTGCACGACCTGCTCGGGCGCCGGCACGGCCGCCGGCACCCACCCCGCCACCTGTGATGTCTGCGGTGGCCGGGGCGAGGTGCAGTCGGTGCAGCGCACGTTCCTCGGTCAGGTCGTGTCCGCCCGACCCTGCGCCGCCTGCCAGGGGTACGGCACGACGATCCCGCACCCATGCCAGACCTGCGGCGGTGACGGCCGCGTCCGCACCCGCCGCACGCTGACCGTCAAGATTCCGGCCGGCGTCGAGGACGGCATGCGCATCCGGCTGGCCCAGCAGGGCGAGGTCGGGCCGGGTGGCGGTCCGCCCGGCGACCTGTACGTGGAGATCCACGAGCGTCCGCACGACGTGTACTCGCGCAAGGGCGACGACCTCCACTGCCGCGTCACCGTGCCGATGACCGCCGCCGCGCTCGGCACCCGGTTGACCATCAAGACCCTGGACGGCGAGGAAAACGTCGACGTTCGCGCCGGCACCCAGCCGGGTGCCACTCTGCGCATCCGGGGCAAGGGGGTCCCGCACCTGCGCGGCACCGGCCGGGGTGACCTGTTCGTGCACCTCGACGTGCGCACGCCGCTCAAGCTCGATCCGGAGCAGGAGCGGATCCTGCGCGAGTTCGCCCGCAGCCGCGGCGAGGAGGTCGCCGAACTGTCCAAGCAGGGCGGCTTCTTCTCCCGCATGCGGGACGCGTTCAACGGCCACCCCTGACGCTCTCGCATGAGTCTGCCGCTGTTTCTCGTCGAGGCGCTGCCGGCCACCGACGAGTTCCGGCTCGACGGGCCGGAGGGCCACCACGCCGCGACCGTCCAGCGGCTGCGCGTGGGCGAGGAGCTACTGCTCGGTGACGGTCGGGGCGCCACGGCGACCGCGACCGTCACGGCGGTCGGCCGCGGCACCCTGGACGTGACGATCACGGGCCGCACGTACGTTCCGCCGCCGGGCCAGCGGCTCGTCGTCGTGCAGGGCATCGCCAAGGGGGATCGGGCCGAACTCGCCGTGCAGGCGATGACCGAGGTCGGCGTGGACGGGATCGTCCCGTGGGCGGCCGCCCGGTCGGTGGCCCGGTGGAAGGACGACCGGCCGCTGCACCGCTGGCGAGCCACCGTCCGAGAGGCGGCGAAACAGGCCCGCCGGCCATGGGTACCCGAGGTGTCGGCCGCGGTGACGACCGCGGACCTGGCGCGGCGGCCAGGGCCGCTCCTGGTGCTGCACGAGGAGGCTTCGACGCCGCTCTCGAGAGTCGACCTGTCCGCCGGCGGCGACATCACGCTGGTGGTGGGGCCCGAGGGTGGCGTCACGCCCGACGAACTGGCCGTGCTCGAGACCGGCGGCGCCGTGGCGGTCCGCCTCGGGCCGGAGGTCCTGCGCACGTCGACGGCCGGGGTGGCCGCGCTCGCCGCGCTGTCGGTCCGCCTGGGCCGCTGGTAACTTCCCCTGTTCCTGAGCGGGGCGCCCCTCTCACCGCATAGGGCGTAAGAGGGGCGCCCTGCTCAGAATTCGCCTCCGAAGAGGGGCGCCCTGCTCAGCGCAGGTATGACGCGCCGTTGAGGTCGACTATCGTGCCGCTGGCCCACTCCGCCTCCGGCGAGGCGAGGTAGCGCACCGCGGCCGCGATCTCCTCCGGCTGCGCGACCCGGTTGAACGGGCTCTGCGCCCGGATCTCGTCACCCCGTGGCGACTTGAGGTGCTCGTTGGTCATGTCGGTCTCGACGAAGCCGGGGGCCACCGCGGTCACCGCGATGCCGAGCGGTCCCAGCGCCAGCGCGAGGGACTGGGTCAGGGCGTTGAGCCCGGCCTTGCTCGCCCCGTACCCGGGCTGCTCGGGCTCCCCGCGGAACGCCCCACGTGACGACACGTTGACGATGCGTCCGCCGCGGCGCAGGTGACGTGCCGCGCACCAGGCGACGTTGGCCGGACCGAGCAGGTTGACCGCGAGCGTGTGCTGCCAGGCCGCCTGCCACTCCTCGTACGAGGTCTCCATGATCGGGTGGCGCGGAAACACGGCGGCGTTGTTGACCACGACGTCGAGGCCGCCCAGCGCTTCGGCGGCCGCGTCGACGAAGCTCCGCACGGCCTCCGGATCGGACACGTCGCCGGAGACCACGACGTGCCCGCTGCCGGGCAGGTCGGCGCGCAGCGCCTCGGCCAGGTCGGCCGAGGCGCGATGGTGGATCGCCAGCCGGTCGCCGGCCTCGGCGAAGGCGCGGACCACGGCCCGGCCGATGCCACGGGAGCCGCCCGTTACCAGTATGGATCTCATTGGTGAGAGGGTACCGACCTAATTCGGATGGACCCGTACGAGCAGGCCGGCGCCGCCGCACACGACCCAGATATCGTCGCCCACCACGATCAGGTGCCGTGGTCCGGTACATACGACGAGCGAGGCGACCGGTTGGTTGGTCGCCGGGTCGATCCTGGAGAGCAGGTTGTCCGCGGTGCTCGTCACCCAGACCGCGTCCGGGGTTGTCGCGATGCCGTCGAGCTGGCGACCCAGACCGGTGATCCGGGCCTGCTCCTTGCCCGTGCCCGGGTCGAAGCGGGTGATCCCGTCGGCGTGGGTCACCCAGCCGGACCCGAAGCCGAACGCGATCTCGCTCGGTTGCGCGCCGGCGTCGACCCGCGCGGTCACCTCGCCGGACACCGGGTCGATCCGCCACACCGCGGAACTGGTGCCGAACCGATCCGGCACCCAGATCGCGCCGCCGGCGACCGCCGGATTGATCGCGCCGCCGGCGACCGCCGGATTGCCGCCGCCCAGGCCGGACAGGGGGACCGTCCGGGTCACCCGGGCAGCGCGCGGATCGAGCACCCGCGCCCGTTGATCAGACTGGCTGAACACCCACAGGTCCCGGTCGACCTGGGCGAAGCCGAGCGGGGCGGCACCCACCCGTACCGTCGCATTGACCCGACCGCTCCCCGGGTCGAGGCGGTTCACCGTGGCGGCGGCGCTGTCGGCGACCCACACCCCGTCCGCGGTGACCGCGACTCCGGCCGGGCGGCCGCCCACCCTGATCGTGCGGATCACCTGCGCGATCGTGGTGTCGACCTGGCTGACCGCGCCGCCGCTGCCGCTGACCCACAGGTATCGCCCGTCGAACGCCATCGCAACCGCCTGGTCGGCCACCGGGAGCGTCGTGACGATCGTGCCCGCCGACGTCGGTCCGCTCGGCCTGGGAGCGGCTGAGGCGGAGTGGCTGCCGGACCGGGCCGGCGCGCACGCCGCGAGCGCGGCGAGTAGCACGACCGATAACGCGGGGTGCACCTTCACCGGGACAGGTCTACCGGGGCGGCTGGTGCGGCACAAGCCTCATCACCGAACCGGGCCGGATGCCGCGCCGGTTCGGGGTTAATACCATCCAGGTGTGACGGACTGTCTGTTCTGCCGGATCGTGGCCGGAGATGTCCCTGCCGACGTGGTGTACGAGACCGAGGCGACACTGGCTTTCCGCGACGTGGCGCCGAAGGCTCCGGTGCACGTACTCGTCATTCCGAAAACACACTTCCCGGACGTGGCGGCGCTCGCCGGGACCGAGCCGGGGCTAGCCGGTGAGGTACTGGCCTCGGCCGCCGAGGTGGCCAGAGCGGCCGGGCTGATGACCAACGGCTACCGGACCATCTTCAACACCGGTCGGTACGGCGGCCAGGAGGTCTTCCACGTGCACGCCCATGTGGTCGGTGGCGCGCCGCTCGGCCCGATGGTGTGTATGTGAGTGGCCGACCGGGCCTACCCTTTCACCTACGGCTATCCCCGAGCGTGAAGAAATGCTCATCGTTGGAAATCGGGCAAGCTCTTGTGGGGCTGGCCCGATACCATGGAGTACCCAGATAGCAAAGAGGGAGCCGGCGTGCGAGCAGCGTGCCGCAAGACGCGAGAGCAGGTGTCGTGAGGCCCGCGGGCCGACCTATGACGCAGATTCCATCCCCCGCGGCGAGCGGCGCGCCCGCCGAACCCCTGCGGGCGCAGACGAAGATCACCGTCGAGGATCCGCACACCATGGTCCGGTTACTCGGCGCTGGTGATGAACTGCTCCGCCTGGTCGAGCGCTCAGTCGCAAGCGACGTGCACGTACGGGGCAACGAGATCACCATCACGGGTGCCCCTGCGGACAACGCGCTGGCCGAACGCATCTTCGCGGAACTGCTCGAACTGATCGAGAAAGGCGAGACACTGACCGCTGACGCCGTGCGGCGGACCGTCGGCATGCTCGAGGAGGGCACCGCCGAGCGACCCGCCGAGGTTCTCACACTCAACATCCTGTCCAGGCGTGGTCGCACCATCCGCCCCAAGACCTTGGGACAGAAGCGTTACGTCGACGCGATCGACCAGCACACGATCGTCTTCGGTATCGGCCCGGCGGGCACCGGCAAGACCTACCTGGCGATGGCGAAGGCCGTGCAGGCGCTGCAGGCGAAGCGCGTCAACCGCATCATCCTCACCCGGCCCGCGGTCGAGGCGGGCGAGCGGCTCGGCTTCCTGCCCGGCACGCTCTACGACAAGATCGACCCGTACCTGCGGCCGCTCTACGACGCCCTGCACGACATGATCGACC
>JAOPWA010000182.1 GCA_025965915.1 Dactylosporangium sp.
ACCACTTGATCAACGTAGAGACCGGCGAGATGTAGCCGATGCCGAGTCCGATCCCGCCGAGGAAGCCGTACCCCAGATAGACCAGCCAGAGCTGCCGGGTGGCGATTCCGCCCGCGCCGACCAAGAATCCGGTGCTCCAGAAGCACGCCGACACGAACAACGCCTTGCGCGGGCCGTTCGACTCGACCCAGGTTCCGCCGAAGGCCGCGGACAGGCCCAACATCACGATGGCGATGCTGAAGATGACACCGATAGCGGTCTGACCGGCGTGGAAGTGCGCCAGGAGCGAGTTCTTGTAGACGCTGGTCGCGTAGACCTGACCGATACACAAGTGAACCGACAGCGCCGCGGGCGGGATCAACCAGCGGCTGTATCCGGCCGGGGCGATGGTGTGCTGGTGGTCGAGCATCCGCACGGGCGCACCTCTTTCTGTCCACGCGGCTCAGTTTCTGTCCACGCGCCTCAGGCCCCCGGGACCGTCCGAACCGGTTGCCCCGTTTGCCTGCTTTACCGTGCCGAAACTAGTGCCCGACCTGATCACTAATCGCCGCCGATGGACCGCTGCGCGCCCAGCGGTCGACGAGCTGAGACGAGCGGCTCGGGTCGACCGGTCGTCGTGCGCAGCTCGAGCGAGCCGTATCGAGCTGAGACGGTATTGTCCCGGTCCGTCATGGTCGGCCGGAAGTACCGCTTTCGTTACTCAACGCTTGTCCGGCGCAGACGGCTCGCCACGGCTCGCCCCGAAACACGCTGGATCGATGAAAGTTAAACCCATTTATCGCAGCAGTTCACTATGACGAATGCATACCCAGTTGCCTGTTTCTTCATTCGGAACGCATGACGTCACACACTGTCAATGCTCCGCTCCGTGCCGCCACCATGACTCCGGCCAATGTTCGGGTGAGCGGGAGGGCGGGCCGCATGGATGAGCGGTACGAAGCATTCTGTATGGCCAGTCCGCTGTTCTATGACGCCCTGCACTCCGAGGGCACGGCGGGTACGTCGTTCCCGACCGCCGGCCGCCCACTGCCGGACGGCTGGCGCCGCGTAGAACAGGACGACTGGCTGGTCTTCGCGCCACAGGAAGTGCACCTACCCATGCAGGGCTGGAAGATCCACGTCTCGGCCTGCCTGGACAACGCCAGCCGGATTCTCGACGCGGTGTGGGATTACTGCCTGCCCAGGGGCATCGAGTTCAAGTTCCTGCGGTCGGAGGGGGCGCTGTGGCTGCGCAGTTCCAAGTACGCCCCCCGCGGATACAGCGGCAAGCTCGTCACCATCTACCCGGCCGACGACGCCGCGTGCGAGAAACTCCTGCGCGAACTCGGCACGATTCTCGACGGCGAGGCCGGCCCTTACATCCTCAGCGATCTGCGCTGGGGTGACGGTCCGCTGCACGTGCGGTACGGCGGATTCGCCCCCCTGCACTGCGTGGACGACGCCGGCCAGGTCGTGCTGGCCATCGCCGACGACACCGGCAAGCTCATACCCGACCGCCGCGACCCGGTCTTCTACGTGCCGCCGTGGCTGGCGCTGCCCGACTTCCTGGCCCCGCACCTGGCCGCCCGTAACGCGGTCACCGTGGCGGACCTGCCCTACACGATCGAGAGCGTCCTGCACTTCTCCAACGGCGGTGGGGTCTACCGCGGCCGGGAGACCCGTACCGGCGAGGAGGTCGTGCTCAAGGAGGGCCGCCCGCACGCCGGCCTCGACGGCATGCGCAAAGACGCGGTCAGCCGGATCAACCGCGAGTACGACATGCTGCGGCGCCTCGCAGGCATCCCCGGCATCCCGAAGGCCTACGACATCTTCTCCGTTGGCGAGCACCGCTTCCTGGCCATGCAGTACGTCGAGGGCACCCCGCTGCAGAGGGCGCTGGTCCGCCGGTACCCGATGATCGACATGACGGCCGGGCCCGATGACTTCGCCAGCTACACCACGTGGGCGCTGGACGTCTACGCCCAGGTCGAGAAGACCATCCTGGCCATGCACGAGCGCGGCGTCGTCTACGGCGACCTGCACCTGTTCAACGTACTCATCCGCGCCGACGACACGATCGCGCTGCTCGACTTCGAGGTGGCGTCGACTGTCGAGGAGAACGTCCGCCCGCCGCTGGGCAACCAGGGCTTCGCCGCCGGGAAGACCACCACCGGCGTTGACGTCGACCTGTACGCGCTGGCCTGCCTGCGCCTGGCACTGTTCCTACCGATCACGCAGATCGTGTGGCTGTCCAAACCCAAGGCACGCCAACTGGCGGAGGTGATCTCCGAGCACTTCCCGGTGCCGCCCGAATTCCTCGCCAAGGCCGTCGACACCATCGCGGCGCACGGGACCGTGACGGGACCCCAGCACCTGGTGCAGTGGGAGACCGGCGACTGGCCGCAGTTACGCGAACAGATGGCCCGGGCGATCCTGGCCACCGCCACTCCCGACCGCCAGGACCGGCTGTTCCCGGGCGACATCGAGCAGTTCCGCCTCGGTGGTCTGGGCCTGGCCTACGGCGCCGCCGGCGTGCTCTACGCCCTGTCCGTCACCGGCGCCGAGCGCCGGCCCGAGCTGGAGGACTGGCTGCTCCGCCAGGCGAAGCAGCCGCCGCCCGGCACACTTCTCGGCCTGTACGACGGCATGCACGGTGTGGCATTCACGCTCGACCATCTGGGCTACCGGCAGGAGGCGCTCGACGCGCTGGACATGTGCCTGCGCGACGACTGGCAGGCGCTCGGCCTCGACCTGATCGGGGGCCTTTCCGGAATCGGCCTCAACCTGGCGCACTTCGCCGAGCGCACCGGCGAGCCCGAACTGCGGCTGGCAGCAGTTCGGGCTGCCGAACTCGTCGCCGAGCGGCTGGGCGACGTCGACTCGGTCGCCGAGACCAGCAGCCTGGAGCACCCGTACGCGGGCCTGTTCCGCGGTTCGTCCGGGCCGGCGCTGTTTCTGATGCGGATGTACGACGACACCGGCGACGAGGATTTCCTCGACCGCGCGGCGGTGGCGCTGCGCCAGGATCTGCGCCGTTGCATCCGTCGTGACAACGGCGTGATGGAGGTCAACGAGGGCTGGCGTACGATGCCGTACCTCGCCGTCGGCAGTACCGGTATCGGCCTCGCGCTCGACGAGTACCTCGCCCGCCGCCACGACGACGAGTTCGCCGATGCCAACCACGCCATCAGCCGCGCCGCCGAGTCGCGAATGTACGTACAGCCGGGCGTGTTCGGTGGCCGGGCCGGGATTCTGCTCTACCTCGCCGGTCGCGCGGGCGAACCGCTGCGCGACCCGAACGTCGTCGCCCAGTTGCGTCGCCTGTCGTGGCACGCTCTCCCGCTCGCCGACGGCATCGCCTTCCCCGGCGACCAACTGTTGCGCCTGTCGATGGACCTGGCCACCGGTACGGCCGGCGTGCTGCTCGCCGTCGGCGCGGCCTGCCACGACCAACCGGTTCACCTGCCGCTGCTCGCGCCGACGGCGCGCATGCGGCCACAGACTCCCGCGTCGCCCCGGCGTGGGCTGGTAACAAACACCTTCTAGGAGGATCCACAATGGCACTTCTCGACCTGCAGGCAATGCAGCCGTCGGCCCCGCAGCAGGGTGGCGGTGGCAGCGCCAGCAGCACCGGCTGCGGCGTCGACAGCGGCCTGAGCGTGCTCATCTGCGCGGCCAGTTCGCTGAGCCTCACCAGCTGCCACTGACAGCAAGCCCGCGGCCTGGTCCCGGACGGCGCGGACGCCGTCCGGGACCACCGATCTCCCGGAGAGGGGCGAGGTGGCGGCCTTCGGTACGATCGCGCGGCGCGGGGGCGCCTGGCTGCCGCTGATCGGCGCCACGGCGCTGGTCGGCACCGCCGCCAGCCTGGCCCTGCCGACCGTGCTCGGCCATGCCGTGGACGCCATCGTCGCCAGCACCGGTAACGGCAGTGGCACCGGCAGTGGTGATGGCCGCTGGCTGGTCTGGACGGCCGGATTGATCGCGCTGACCATCAGCGTCAACCTCATCGACGTGTACGCCGGAGCGATCTGCGTCGCCGACGTCACCGTCTGGCTGCGGCAGCGGTTGATCGGGCACCTGCTCGCGGTCGGCCACCGCGGCGCCACCCGGTTCGACACCGGCGACCTCGTCAGCCGGGTCACCAGCAACGCCGCCGAGGCCGCACAGGCCGGCCCGAGCATCGTGACCGTCGGCACGGCCATGGTGCCGCCGGTCGGAAGCCTGGTTCTGCTCACCCTCATCGACTGGTGGGTCGCCGTGGCGTTCCTGACCGGCGTCGCCCTGGTCGCACTGGTGCTCACCACCTTCACGCGGCGCACCTCGGATGTGATCGGCCGCTACCAACGCGCGCAGGGCACGCTCGCCGCGCGGCTGACGGAATCACTGGCCGGCGCCCGTACCATCGCCGCGGCCGCTACCGCCGAGCAGGAGGAGCGGCGGGTACTCGCGCCGCTGCCGCAACTGCACGAGTACGGCGTGCAGACCTGGCGGGTACTGTCACGCTCCGGCGGCCAGGCGGCCATCGTCGGGCCACTCGTACAGGTCGTCGTTCTCGCCGCCGGCGGACTGGCGCTGGTTCGCGGGCGGATCAGCGCCGGTGAGCTGTTC
>JAOPWA010000197.1 GCA_025965915.1 Dactylosporangium sp.
GCGACATCCGGCTGGCGCGGCCGCGGGTCGTCCCCGGACGGTGACCCGACTCCCGTCACGTAACCGCCTGGCCTGGTCGCCCAGCAGCGCCCACCGCTGCGAACCGGTATCCAGAATCGTGCAGCCACCCGCGGTCGTCACGGTGCCGCTGATCGTCATCGGCGGCCCGACCAGATCCCGCGGGTACTCGGGATCGGCGCCCTGGGTGGTCGGCGGATTCGGCACGCGAGGGTCACCCGTTCGTGGCGAGGGTGCTGCCGGCGGGGTGGGCTCGACCGCCGGCGGGGTGGTGGCCATCGGCGTGCTCCCCTCCGACGAGTTCGTGCTCGGCCGCGCCGACCCTGCTGGGGAGTCATCTCTCCTGGTGGGCGACCCGGACGCCGAGCAGCCGGACAGCACGAAGATGATCAATACTGCCGCCGACAGATTCGCGATCTTCATATGCCTTTGACGAACATGGGCACTCATGGCCCCCCTATGTTTCACCCTACTTCTCACCCGCAGTCCTTCCCATCTTGATTGACGTTGCTGAACGATGCCGCGAGTAGGCGCCGGGTACCCCACCGGCGCATCCCTTGTGGATTGGGAGAGGCATTGTCGCCTAAGTTGTTGCCCAACCGGCATCGAAGAATTGCACTAGTTGGCAAGTTGTCCATCGTCGCGCTGGGCCTGAGCGCAGCCCCCGCCGGCGCTGCGAAACCCAGCCCTCGCCCGCACGGAGTCGACTCGCTCGCCCAGAAGGCGCATCGGCCCGTGAGTCCTTCCGGCACGATGAACGCCTTAGGAACCGATAAGGGTGCGGAAGGCGAGAGCGAGATCCAGGAGGGGGCCGACCAGTACGCGGAGGCCCGCTTCGCCCCCGGTGTGGTCGCGCCCGGCGCGTACTCGGCGGCCTGGGCGCAGCTGCAGTCGCTGCGTAAGACCGGTGGCAGCTGGACCGACGAGACCGCGCTGCCGTACAACTCCGACGACACCCGTTACCGGGACATCAACTCCAACTCCTCCGGCGGCTCCGGCATGGTCAGCGGCCGGATCACCGGCCTCGCGGCCGACGACTCCGGCTACGTCTACGGCGGCGCCGCGAACGGTGGCGTCTTCCGCTCGCGTACCGGAGGCGGCAAGTGGGAGCCGATCTCCGACAAGCTCCCCTCGCCGGCCACCGGCGACCTGCGCCTGGACGGCAAGGGCCGGCTCTGGTACGCCACCGGTGAGGCGAACACCAGCTCCACCGCCTTCATCGGCTCCGGCGTGTACCTGCTCGCCGACCCGCGTCACGGCGAGTTCCAGCCGGGCAGCCGCGTCGGCGGCGCCGAGCTGGAGAGCACCATCATCAGCAAGCTGCGCTTCAACGGCGACACGGTCTGGGCCGCCACCAACCGCGGCGTGTGGAGCCACTCCACGACCGACCTGTCGGGGCCGTGGAAGCAGGAGTTCGCGCCGAACCCCGACTACCTGCCGGGCGGCGCTCTCGCCAAGGCCCCCAACGCGCCGTACAAGAACATCGCCAACGACGTCGCCTTTGACCCCAAGGACCCGTCGAAGGTGATCCTCGCGGTCGGCTGGCGCAGCGGCGACGCGTACAACGGCTTCTACACCAAGCAGGGAGACACCTGGCAGCGCACGACGCTGGCGGGCGACATCGCCAGCGACGCGGCGAACGTCGGCGCGGTCACCTGGACGGCCTCGGCCGACGGCTCGAAGTACTACGCGATCGAGCAGTCCCCGACGAAGATGGCGACGAACCCGGACAGTGGACTGCAGGGCATCTTCGTATCCGACTCCGGGTCGCCGTTCGGCCCTTGGAAGCAGATCGCCGACTACAAGAAGCTCGCCGCCTCTGGCTCGGCACTGGACTTCCCCGGCTACCGGCCAGGCGTCCAGTCCTGGTACAACCAGTTCCTGCAGGTGGACCCGGCCGACCCGAAGCACGTCTACCTCGGCCTGGAGGAGGTCTTCGAGACCACCGACGCCGGCGCCACCTGGACCACGCCCGGGCCGTACTGGAACTTCGGGTTCCCGTGCTGGAGCATCGACCCGAAGAAGCAGACGGGTGACTGCAACCAGACCACCCATCCCGACCAGCACTCGGTGACGATCGGTAAGTACAACGGCAAGTCGGTCGTCATCGTCGGCAACGACGGCGGAGCCTACCGGCGGCCGGTGCGCGGCGCGGCCGACGCGTCGGGCCACGCGACCGACTGGACCTCGCTGAACGACGGCACGATGGACACGCTGCAGTACTACTCGGTCGGCGTGGGCCTGGACAAGACCATCGGCAGGAACGACGACAAGGGCCGGACCTACGGACCGAGCGTCGCGATCAGCGGTGGCCTGCAGGACAACGGGCAGTCCATCAAGCGCCCCGGCGACAAGGTGATGGGCTCCAACTTCGGCGGTGACGGTGGCGACACCATCGTCGACCCGACCAACGGCTGCAACATCGCCGAGGAGTACGTCTACCTCGCGATGTCGGTGACCAACAACTGCGCGGTCAACGACGGCTCGTGGACCACCGACCCGTCGAAGGTGAGCAGCCGTAGCATCGCGCCGCCGGACAACGAGACCGGCGCGGCACGGTTCATCGCGCCGTTCACCTACGACGCCAAGGACAGCAAGACCTGGATCGCGGGCGGCCAGCACGTGTGGGTCCAGCACAAGGGCTGGGACATCCAGTCCGGCGCTGACTGGAGCAGCCTGTTCGACCTCGGCGCCGGCCACACCGCGACAGCGGTGGCGGTCTCCGGTGGCATGGCCTACGTCGGCTGGTGCGGCCCGTGCAACAACCAGGGCTTCACCCGCGGCATCGCCGTCGGGAACACCGACGGCACCGGCTGGCACCAGCTCACCCTTCCCATCGACGGCGCCGTGCCCAACCGGTACATCTCGGGCTTCGACGTCGACCCGGCCAACGCCAACCACGTCTTCGTGGCGATCAATGGCTTCAGCCGCCGGTGGACCGAGGGTCCCGGCGCCGGTGTCGGTCACCTCTTCGAGTCCCGTGACGCGGGTGCGACCTGGACCGACATCTCCGGCAACCTGCCGGACGTGCCGGCCGACACGGTGAAGGTCCTGCGGGGCGGCGCCCTCGTCCTCGGCACCGACCTCGGGGTGTTCTACCGGGCGCCGGGCCGTACGGAGTGGACGGTGCTCGGGCGTAACCTGCCGACCACGACGACGATGCAGATCAAGACCGACCCGTTCGGTCTGAAGCTGTACGCCGCCACACATGGGCGCGGCATCTGGTCCTACGACCTGGGTCAGCTCGACGACTGACG